>JAUZEI010000386.1 GCA_030839105.1 Actinomycetota bacterium | reverse complement strand
GAGCGAGGCGCGTCGCTGCCCTCTCCGATTCCTCTGCGCGCATTTTCGCGTCGAGTAGTTCACGTTCGTATTCACGGCGATCCGTCGCGTCGAAAATGGCGGTTCGCACGACGACCGGACGGCCAGTCGCGTCTCGTTCGAGTACGGAGTTGACGAGCGCGGGGAGACGTTGGCCGTCGGCGCGAACGATGTCGAGGGCGATCTGGCGGGCGGTGCCTTGCATCTGCAACATGGGCGCGTAATGCGTTTCGTGATAGATGCGGCCGCCGGGCGTCAAAAGCTCGGCAAACGTCCGCCGGCCGACCAGATCGGCGCGTGCGTATCCGGTCCAGGTCAAGAACGTTGCGTTGACCTTGACGATCGTTCCGTCGGGCGTCGTCGACAAATACCCGCACGGTGCGCGCTCATACAAGGCTTCGGCGTCGTCATCGAGCAGCGCGGCGTAAAAGGCGTCCAGGGCCTGTTCGCTGCTCATCTCGTCGTGCGGGCGCGCTTACTCACCGACGAACGCGGCAATGGCGTCTGCCGTCTGGTCGGGCGCGCTGAGATTCGGACAGTGCCCCGTCACTGGCAAGAGCACGAATCTGCTGTCCGGTAGTGCGTCGCGGACGTACTCTCCGACGGCTACCGGTGCTATCGCGTCGTTGCTGCACTGCACGACCAACGTAGGTGTCGTTACTCGGGGCAGATCGGCGCGATTGTCGGACAGGAACGTGGTCCGGGCGAAGCGGCGCGCGATCTCGGGATCGGTCCGACAGAAGCTCTCGGTCAGCTCTTCGCCGAGCTCGGGCCGGTCCGGGTTGCCCATGATGACCGGAGCCATTGCCCTCGACCAGCCGAGGTAGTTGCTATCGAGGGAGTCGAGAAGTTCGTGGATATCCTCCTCCCCGAATCCGCCCGTATACGTCTCGTCATTGATGTACCGCGGCGACGGGCCGAGAAACACGAGCTTGGCAAACCGCTCCGGTTCCCGGATCGCCGCCAATGCGCCGATCATCGCTGACACGGAGTGCCCGACGAAGACGACGTTCTGCAGGTCGAGGGAACGGCAGATCTCGAGAACATCACTGGCATAGGCATCGAGCGACGCATAACGCTCTGGATCGTATGCCCCGAGATCGGAACCTCCGGCGCCGATGTAGTCGAAGAGGACGACTCTGAAGTTCTTTTCGAAGCGAGGAGCGACGTAGCGCCACATGTTCTGATCGCACCCGAAGCCGTGTGCGAAGACCATTGGCTGTCCGTCTGCGCGACCCGTCACATTCACGTTGTACCGGCGGATGACGTCCATCCGCCGACACTACGTCTGCGTCGCGAGACTCATCTAGCCCGCACTCCTTCGTATGTCGTCCGTGCTGTCGCGCGGCCACCTCGCGCGCCCTCGGTTCAGGTCCGGTGCAGGACGAACCAGAGCAATGCAGCCACGAAGGTCGCCAGTTCGAGCCACGCACACGCGAGAATGAGGCCTTGGTTCATGGGTATGCACTTCGCATTTCTGCAAGACGTTGCGCGCATTTGATGTGGTCGCCCTCGATGGCGACGCTTTCCCAGGGAATGAATTTGGCGTGTCGGGCGGCGCGTTTGCCCCAGGCGTCGAGGGGCCAGGGTCCGGCGATGTCTTTTCGGTCGAGACCGAGGCGTTTGGCGATCGATCCGCGTCCGAGGATGAGTCCTTCGACGCGGAGCGCGGGTCCGAAGCCGGGGATGATGGGTCCGTCGCGGCGGAGGCGGATGTCGTGGACGCGTCCGATCGACTGGCCGTCGGCATCAACGGCGGGGCGGCCGAACAAAAGCCCGAGCGGGAAATTAGACGTGCTCATTTCCGGCTCCCGGTATGCGTCCGATGACGTGGTGGTCTACCCATCGGTCGAGGGTGGCGGCGGCCGTGGAGGTGCGGGGTACGGAGAGGCGTACGGCGCTGTCGATTTTCGCGACGACGTTCATGGGTATGCGGGCAGGTTCGGGTTCGACGGCGGGGTGGAGCCGGCGCCAGATCGCGAGGATCCAGCGGCCGGGCCGGCCACCGAGGCGGGGGGCCCACGCGCCGGGTCCGCACATGATCGCGATGACGTACGGTCGTCCTTCGCCATCGAAGGCGGCCTCGAGGTCGTCGACCTTGGCGACTTCGCGATCGTTGCAGTCGATGATCTGGCGGTCGAGGAAGCGGAGTCCGACGTCGATCACGTCGGGGACGTCGGCGTTCATGCTCCGGCCTTGGTCGCGATCATGAGCGGTATCGCGGCGGTCGCCGCGACGACGACGACCACCAGCGAAATCATGCCGAGTGCGTTCGTCATGCGTGAGTTGGTCTTGTCGCCCATGTAGTTCGGGTCGTTCGCAATTATCAGGACCGGGACGTAAGTGAGGGGAAGCGCGACGGCCGAGAACACGATCGAATACTCGGTGATCTTGATGGGATCGATCGTGCTGAGTCCGAGGCCGGCGGCGAGGATGATCGTGACCAGCATCACTGCGTGGAACAGGGGTGCTTCGCGCGGGGAAACGAGTTTGCCCCAGCTCCACCCGAAGAACTGCGAGATGACGTATCCGTTGGAGAGGGCGGTTTCGAGCGACGCGCCGAAGGTCGCGGCGAAGAACCCGACGAGCACGACGGCGAGACCGACCTTCCCGAGCGCCAATCCGACGGGCAACGCGGCTTGGTCGAGGTGGTTGACTTGAATGTTTGCAGGCTTGAGGACGAGCGCGGCGGCGGTCATGATCGAGATCGCGGCGGCGGCACCGAGCGGGAATCCGAGGTAGACGTTCGCCCGGTTGATGAACAGGTCCTTGCGGGTCCAGCGTTCCTCAACGGCGCCGGAGGAGAAGAAGAAGAGCTCGTAGGGCATGATCGTGCCACCGAACACTGCGATCGCCCAGTAGAGGTAGGTGGGGTGACCTTCGCCGTGTGGGACCGTGGGGTGGGTGGCCTGGCTGAAGAGCGAATGCCAGTCGGGATGCATCTGCCAAACGGCGACCGCGAAGGCGAAGAGTGTGAGGCCGAGGATGCCGAACACGTTTTCGAGGATGGAGAACTTCACTTTCCAGATGATCATCCAGACACCGAACGCGACGAGCGGGATCCACAGGAAGTAGCTGACGTCGGTCGCGAGCTGAATGCTGAGCGCAACGCCGGCGATCTCGGCGGTCATGGTGAGGAAGTTGACCGCGACGGAGCCGATGAGATTGATGAGCGCAGCCCGTTCCCCGAGTCGTTCGCGGACCAGGTCGAAGACGGGCCGTTCGGACAGAGTCGCGATCCTGCCGGCCATCTCGGCGTACAAGAGCACGACCACCAAGCCGAGGAGCACGGGCCAGATCAACGCGAGCCCGTAGCGGGCTCCTGCTTCAGTGTTCGCGACGAGTTCGCCGATATCGACGAAGCCCCCAATCGCGGTGAGGACGCCCAGGAATACTTCCAGCAGTTTCTTCACGCGGGCAGGTCCGAGTAGTGCTGTAGGTCAGACTGCAGTTTCGGCAGCTTGTCCGCGGCCGCGAGCAGGTCGTGCCGTGCGTCACGCCGTGAAGCGATGCGCATCGAGGAGATCGTGTCCGCCGCGTCGTTCAACACGTTGCCAAGGGCGCTTCGCAGTTGGTCCGACGACTTACCCGGCGGTTGGATCGACGAGAACGTCGATTCGACCGCGGTGACATCGCGCTCAGCCGAGTCGAGCACGACTGAGACGTATGTGGAGAACGCCCGCCGTTCTCGGACGAGCCGCGCCGCGAGCGTCGACGTCTCCACGGCGGACAACGCCGCCTTTGCCGAGTTCCGCGCCTTCAACCGGTAATCGGTCGCCGTGCGCGCCGAACCCGCACACCCCGCCACCGCTATGGCGATGAGCGCTACGCAGGCTGCCGACAACCGACGATGCACGTTCGGTGGTGTACCCCTGGCGATCCGGGATCACGCTCGTCGCGCGAATACACACCACGGCTCGACGGGTACATGTGCTCGCGTGGCGCGACGACCCCCGTTCCGAGCAGCCGAGACCGAACTTCTGGCTCGTCATGCACCGACCTCCCACGCCGCGCGTACCGCCGCGCGGACGATCTCCGGGGGTTCACGCGGCGGAGCACCGTGGTTCGCGGCCTCAATTGCGCTCTACGTCATGCGCGATGTTCGCGGCCGTCAGGCGGCAATCGACGGAGTCGCCGCGTGGCTCGCGTCAGAGACGCTCAACTTCGCGCTGAAGCACATCATCCGCAGGCCACGCCCCTCACTTGCCGGAGACGGTCCCGCGCCGCGATCGACATCCATGCCGTCCTCGCACACCGCCGGCGC
>JAUZEI010000354.1 GCA_030839105.1 Actinomycetota bacterium | reverse complement strand
CGTTCCAGGTACGCGAGCGCGGAGAACACGCCCGAATCGAGGCCCGCCTCCCGTTCGAGAGCAGCGACGACGTCGTGCAGCACCGATTGGTACACGGTCACGAGCGCGCTCCAGCTCGCGAGCGGATCGTCGGCGTCGTCGTGTGCCGCGCGTGCTCCGGTCACTGACCGCGCCGCGGGTCGTCGAGCACGAGCTCGAACTCCCCGGCGATCCGCCGTTCCAACGCGGCACTGATCGTGTTACGCAGCTCGTCCGGCGCCAGGATGCAATCGGCGCAGCTGACATCGTCGAGGACGAGCGCGAGGTGCACGCGCGCGGTCTTCGGATTCGCGTCTCGGAGGAGGAGGTCGGCGCCGTCGGCGCGCAGGAAACCGGCGAGCTCGTCGACGGCGGCTGCGACCGTCGTTGCGTCCATCGTCACGACCGCCGCACGACCGGCTTGCTCTGCATCGTGCTTTCGCCGAAGCTCGGCAACCCGATCGCGTGGAGGCTGCCGAGACCGCCGCAGACGATCGGCACGATCTGATCCGGGCGCTCGACAAGGTGGACCCGGTCGCGACTGTCGACCCGGCCGCGTTCGCGCAGCATCTGCGCGTTGGCCGCGGGCCACAGATCAATGGGCTGCCAGGCGTTCTCCTGGAGGTACGCGGTCAGGTCGTCGACGTCGGGAAAGGCGGTGCCGAACCGTTCGGCCCACATCGGGTTGAACGCGACCACGACCTCGCCGTTCCCGACGTTGCCGAGGAACATGTTCGCGAGCGGGTACGCCATGCTCTTGGCGATGAGGTAGAGAAGGTCGCGCGCGTCGTCATTGTGGATGTCGGCCATCGGGAATGTTCCCTTGCCGCCGTGGACGGTGACGACGTCGTCGTCGACCACGAAGCCGCGTCGTTGCGCGAGCGAGGGCCACGGCGACCGCTCCTCCCACTCGCCGATGCAGAACCCGAACCGGGCGGGCTGGCCGAACACCGACTTCGTCGTCTCGCCCGCGCGCTGACCGCCGATGTTCCGCAGGCACAACGCGACGGCGCGCCCGATGGTCATCGATCCTCGACCCGCCGCGCCGCCCATGCAGCTCGCCCGGTAGTCGATGCCGAGCTCGTCACGCGAGGGTCCGTTCACGATGAGCATGGGGAACACACTCGACGTCGTGGTCGTGAGTCCGAAGGCGTTCCATTCCGGCTCGGAGAGCGCTTCGAGCGCGGCGAGCACGAACGGGAATGCGGCGGGCTCGACACCGGCCAGGGCGGCATTGACGGCGACGAGCTCGACGGTGGCGACGCCGTTGACGGGCGGGAGCACACAGACCACGTGGTCGGCCGGATACGGCGAAGCGGCGATAAGCGCTTCGATCGCCTCGTCGGTTGCCGGGAGCTGCGGAACTCCGTCGCTCCAATGCTCTTCGAGCGCCCGCTCGTACTGCGCGCGGGGATCGGCGGGGACCTCGACCCGTTCGCTCGCGAGCGTCACGATGTCACACCGAGGAGCTCGAGCACCTTCGGGTAGTAGTCGCGCGCGATCTGCTGCAGCTCCTCGGTCGGACGCGCTTCGAGCGGGTACGGCAGCACGAGCACGCTGAGATCACCGTGCCCCACGTGACGGGCGACGTTGTGCGCGTGCACGGTGAACTCCTCGCAGACAATCGCGACGACCGGCTTCTCGTGCTCTTCGACCGCGACGGAGTCCTTGATCGTGAACGTCGTACACGATCCGCACGTACCGAGGCCGACGATTGCTGCGTCGACCTGCTCTGCAAGCTCGTCGATCTGCTTGCGGTCGGTCGACGCGGGCTGGCCGATCTGCGCGCCGGTCTCGACTGAGATCGTCTGCGCGCCGTCGCGCTGCAGGTACTCGTCCCAGACACTTGCGATCAGCTGCCAGGAGCGCCACGCCCGGTCCGTGCGCAACCCGATGGTCAGGCCGGCAAGGGGTCGTTCGAGGCGGAAGGTCGGCGCGCTCACTTCGCCGGCCGGCGCCGCGGTAGGGCGCCGCACCCAAATCGTGTTCGTCGTGGTGGTCATGCGTCCGACTGTAGTGATATATGCGGTCGCATACAATTCGTGGCTTCCCACGACGGCTTCTCGGGCCGACCCACCGGCGCCTGCATCCTCGTCGTCGGAACGGGCGGACTCCTATGCTGCACCGGGTTTCAAGGCATCGGCGGACGCCGCGGACGGGAAGCAGGATGTCAGGATCGGCCGATACCGTGCGCCCGTCGACACGATTCATCCGCGGCCTCGTCGTGATCGCGATCGTGGGCTTCGTGTTGCGCGTGGCCTATGTCGTGGTCGTGCTGGGCTATCTCTTCTACTGGGCGCTGATCCCGCTCGCGATCGCGGGCGCGCTGATACTCCACCGGCACGGGGTCATGGAGCCCCCACTGCTCGCCTTTTTCGTCACGGTCGGCATCAGCGTCGCCCTCACCTATGGCTTCACGCGGTTCCGTGCCGCGGCCGAGGTTACGATCGTGCCGCTCGCCGCGGTTGCCATCGAGAGAGTGCTGCGTTGGATCACCTCGTAGACGCGACGGGCGCCGGCGCGCCGGCGCCGTGGTGGAAGTCGGGCGTGCTCTATCAGATCTATCCGCTGTCGTTCGCCGACTCGAACGCCGATGGTTTCGGTGATCTGCAGGGCATCGCCCAGCACATGGAGTATCTGCAGTGGCTCGGCGTCGACGCGATCTGGTTGAGCCCGATCACGGTTTCTCCGAACGCCGACTGGGGTTACGACGTGGCCGACTACTGCGCGATCCAACCCGAGATGGGAACGTCGGCCGCGTTCGACGAACTCGTCGCGGCCGCGCACGAACGTGGGATCCGGGTTCTTATCGACTTCGTTCCGAACCACACGAGCGAGGAACACCCGTGGTTCGTCGATGCGCGTTCGTCGAGGTCGGCGCGTCATCGCGACTGGTATCTCTGGGCGGATCCGGCGCCCGACGGTTCGGCGCCGAACAACTGGCTGAGCAGCTTCGGCGGGCCCGCCTGGACGCTCGACGAGACCACGGGTCAGTACTACATGCACAACCATCTGCGCGAGCAACCGGATCTCAACTGGTGGAACGACGAGGTTCGCGACGCGTTCGACGACATCATCCGCTTCTGGTTCGACCGGGGCGTCGACGGCTTTCGCATCGACGTCTGCAACATCATCATCAAGGACGCCGAGCTGCGCGACAACCCGCCCGCGACGCCTGATGATCCGCCCGACGTTCAGATGTTCGGTCAACGGTCCGTCTACAACGCCAACCGGCCGGAGCTGCACGACGTCCTGAAACGGTGGCGGCGCATCGCCGACTCCTACGATCCTCCCCGCCTGCTGTTGGGTGAGACGCCCGTCGACGACGCCGCGACGCTCGGGGCGTTCTACGGCGCGGATCTCGATGAACTGCATCTCGCGTTCAACTTTCCCTTCATCAACGCGCCGCTCGACGCGGCCGCTATGCGCAAGGTCGTGGAGCACGTCGAGACCCTCCTTCCGGACGGCGCGTGGCCGGCGTGGACGGGATCGAACCACGACATGTTCCGCTTCGCGACGCGATGGGCAGGTGACGATCCGGCCCGAGCGCGCGCCGCGCTGGTCATGCTGCTCGGTCTGCGCGGTACGCCGGTGTTGTACCAGGGCGACGAGATCGGGCTGCGCGATGTCGCGGTCGAACCGCCCGACCTCCGAGATCCTCTCGGGGTGAAATACTGGCCCGCTTACGCGGGTCGAGACGCGGCCCGCACGCCAATGCCGTGGAACCACGCGTCCGGTGCGGGTTTTACCGAGCCCGAGGTCGCGCCGTGGCTCCCGATCGGCGATACGGAACGCAACGTGGCGGACCAGCGCTCCGATCCCGCGTCGATGCTCGCCCTTGCTCGGGACCTCATCGCGCTACGCAAACAGTCGCCCGACCTCAACGTCGGCGCCTACGCGCCGATCCCGGCGCCTGACGGAGTCTGGGCCTGGAGGCGCGGGGATCGTCACGCCGTGGTCGTCAACTTCTCCGACACGGAGATCACGCTCGACCGGATTTCCGGCCGCATCCTCGTCGGCACCGACCGCGCCCGCGACGGCGAGCGGTTCGAGAGCCCAATGCACCTGCGCGGTTGGGAGGGGTGCGTCGTCCGGACCGACTAGCGCGCGGTAGGTCGCCGAAGAATCCGGTGACGCGCGCGCTCGTCTCCGCGACCTTGCCGTTCCCGCTCCGGACCCGCCGACAACGACGACGGAGTGCCCGCCGACCTGCGGTGTCAGAGACCGTGGACGGCGGGGACGAAGCGGGCGAGGTACGAGGTGAGATGCTGATACGTGTCGCTCACGAGCAGTACTCCCAGGGCGACGAGGAGCGCGCCGGAGAGGCGCTCGAGCTTCGGTCCCGCGCGCTGCAGCCGGGCGGCGAGCGTCGTCGACGACGCGAGCCCGAGCGCCGCGAGCAGGAACGGCACACCGATGCCGGCCGCATACGCGCTCAACAGCAGTGTGCCCCGTCCGACCTCCTGGGAACGGGCCGCGATGGTCAGTGCCGCGGCCAGCAACGGCCCGACGCACGGGCTCCATCCGGCGCCGAACGCGATGCCGACGACGTAGGGCCGGACCACGCCCGTCACCTTGGGCAATGTCGGGATCAATCGGCGCTCGCGGGCCAGCGGTCCGCGCAGAACGCCGAGCAGCGCGAAGCCCATCACGATGATGACGGCACCGCCCACCACCCGAACGGAGCTCTGGAAGGTCGACAACGACGACCCGAGAAGCCCCGCGGTCGCGCCGAGTCCGGCGAACACCGTTGTGAATCCGGCGATGAACAACAGCGTCGCAGGGATCGCGCGGGCGGGATCGTGCGCGTCGCCCATCTCACCGACGATGATGCCGAGGTACGCCGGTACCAGCGGGACGATGCACGGCGCGAGGAACGAGGCGACGCCGGCGCCGAAGAGCGCGACCACCTGCGTCACGGTGTCGCTCATCGACCGCCCGTCGGCTCGGCCGGTTCTTCATGCCGGCGTTCCCGCGGCGCGCGGCCGTTGCCCAGAGGTTTCCGGATCATCATCCAAACGTGAACGAGTACGCCTCGAGCCCGGGCTGCTCGGCGATGACCAGGAGCTGATGGTTCTCGACGCCGGGCGCGAGCACGAGCCGGTACATGTCGGGGGCCGTGACGCTCACCACCGTGCGGCCGTTCGCGTCGACGTGCAGGCTGGCGCCGCGGCGGTTCAGCGGTACCGGCGCGCCGTCGAGTGTGACGATCGCGTCCATGGGTTCGCCGGTCGCGCTCCCCAGGACCATGTTCACCGACTGGGCGCGTGCGCCGAGCGCGACCTGAGCGCCGGGCGCGGCCGAGGTCACCTTCTCGTTGGCTCCGGTCCACGGCCCCTGCAGCGCGACCGCGGGCGGCACCAGACGTCCGGCGGCGGGGTAGACCTTCAAGCCGAGCTGCGCGCCGATTGCACCGTGCCCCACGTCGAGATACGTCTCGGGATTCACGAGCCGGCCCGAGGCGGTCTCGGGAGTGACGTTCAGGTTCGCGCGCGGCGTCGAGTCGGGAACGTTCAACAGTGTGCGCAGGACCTTCTCGGTGTTGTCGTAGTCGCCTTCACCGGTGTGTGTGTAGCGGAGGTGACCCGTGCGGTCGGCGACGTAGTCGGCGGGCCAGTACTGGTTGGCGAACTCGTTCCAGATGGTCATGTCGTCGTCGAGCGCGACGGGCCACGTCACGTTGAGTCGTTTGACCGCGCCCTCGACATTGCTGTGCACCCTCTCGAAGTCGAACTCGGGCGAGTGAACACCGATCACTACGAGTCCGTCGGCCTTGTAGCGCTCGTACCACGCCCGGATGTACGGGAAGGTTCGCACGCAGTTGATACAGGAGTACGTCCAGATGTCGTAGAGGACGACCTTCCCGGTCAGCGAAGCCTGGGTCAACGGCGGCGAGTTGATCCATCCCTTCGCGACGAGGGCGGGGGCCGGTCCGTCGTCGGGGAGACGCGTGACGTCGACGGGGCCGGAGATAGATGACGGACTTGATCCGGCCGCGACGAGCACCGCACTCAACGCCACGGCGCCGACGAT
>JAUZEI010000331.1 GCA_030839105.1 Actinomycetota bacterium | reverse complement strand
CTCGTCGGCGTGGGTTCGTACGCGATCATCGAGCAGACGATTGTCAACGGCCATCCGGTCTGGCCGGGTTTCGGCCCGGGACCCCTGGAAGCGAGCAAGCGCATCCTCGCGCGCCACAGTGAGTTCGCCGTCGACACCACCATGGAGCGCTACGGATTGACGTTCAATCCGGGCGGTTACCTGAAGCGACTCAGATGACGCCGCGCCGGTGCGCGTCGATCGCCCGGGCCGCGGAGTCCGCGATGGTCGGCAGCGTGCCGGGCGGGACCTCACCGACGTAGAGCGGCTTGTTCCGCGGCGGAGCGTACGGGCGGCCCCGCAATGCGACGTACTCGTCGTGCATCTCGTCCCAGCCGAACCGGCCCGACGTCGCCGCGCCGCCGTGCATCTGGTGAAAGGTTCCCTCACCGAGCAGGACGACCAGCTGCACATCCTCGAGCTCGCAGGCGCGGCGGTACAGGTCGTGGTTCGAGAGTCCGCCACCCGCGAGGGCGAAGGCCTCGTCGATACCGCCGAGCTCGTCCCAGAGCTCCCGCGGCATGAAGAGCCCGTTGCTCTCACCCATGGGCCGGAACCAGCCACGCGCCGACGAAGCCGCGAGCGTGCTGACGCCGAAGAGCGCGTAGCCGTCGGCCGTCCATTCGGCCTCCGTGAGCAGCGCGTCCTCTCGGGCGCGGTCGTACGTGTCGGCCGAGACGTCCATGTGGCGGGTGGGTCCGAGGTGCCATGCGAGCGTGGCGATGATGGGCCGCTCGACGAGGCGACTCGCGCGGCGCGCCTGCGCCAGTAACCCCGGGCTCGCGATGCGCGCACCGTCCAGGACGAGGCCGACGAGATCGCCTCGGGCCTGTCCGATACCGAGGTTGGCGGCGCGCGCCGGAGCTGGCGGAGCGGGGTGGATCCGTTCGTGGCGGAGGTTTCCGGAGAATTCGTCGAGCACTCGCGAGTCGATCGGCTGCGGCGAACCGTTGTCGACGACGATGACCTCATAGTCGTCGGCGGCCAGATCGCGCTGATACTCGGGCGACAGTGAATACAGCGTGCGCGGCAACTCGCGTGCCATGTCGTACGCGACGACGACGACACTGAGGGCCGGCTGCATGTTCTCAACCCGGTCGTCCTTCATCGCTCGCCCGCAATCCTCCTTCCGGAAAACAAGCGTATGCGGCGCTCCACGGGCGCGCGCCGGTCGTGCTCGAGGCTGCGATCAGGTCGGCGATGTCCCCGGGCCGTCCAGGATGCGGAACACGTGGACGGTCCCGCGCTCGAATGCGAGATGCAAGCGTGGGTCGTGCTTCAGCGTGTCGAGTTGCATCGTGTGATGGAAGAGGTCGAAGAGCTGTTCGTCGAAGTAGACCCAGCCCGCGTGGTACCGCTTGCGGAGTGCGTCGGCGCGGAGATCGACATCGAGGTCGTCGATGTGCTTCACCAGGTATGTCCTAGCGTCCCAGTCGGCCAACGCCGCACGATCGGACGAGATCGGGTGTACCGCGAACAACGGCCTCAGGTCGGCTTGCGCGTACATCCACAGTGAACCGTCGGCATTGATGTCGTTCACGACCACTTCGTCGGGCTTGATGCGCCGGCGAAGAAACGCGAACGCCGCATTCGAGTCGGGGGTGACCCGGGCGTCCGCTTCGAAGAGTGTCCGCAAGAGGTCTGTGCTCGACCGAGAGGAGTCGTAGCCCACGACTGCCCCGAACAGCACTGCTACTGCCACGCACGAACCGATCAGGATACGCGGCGATACCGACCGGCTGCTTCGGACGACGACATCGACGAGCGCGGCGAGCGCCACGCCCGCGAAGAACGGCACGAAGAACGCCTGATTGAAGCCGAGGCGCGCCGTGCTGTGGTACCACGGCACGCCCAGGAGCTTGCTCAACCAATTGTCCGACACCCACACGAGCAACGTGATCCCGAGGACGATCGCGTACGCCAGGACCCACGCCGGACGCCGGCGCCACAACCAGATCACGATCCCGACCAGCGCGAGCACGGCGAATGCCGGCTGACGCGTCGGCGTCTGGGGTATCTGCAGCGTCACGATCCGCCCGACCGCGGTTGCGGTCGAGAGCCGCGTCGCAAGCGTGATCGATGAGCGTTCGGAGACGCCGCTCACCAGGAGCTTCAGGGTCGGGGCGGCGAGCAACAACACGACGGCGGCGATGGCGACTCCCGGCTTGATCGACGCGCGAATTGCACTTGTCGAGCGCGAGCGCCATGCGTCCTCCAGGACCAACAGAACGACGAACATCAGGATCAGCGGAACCTGACTCGTGTGCACGACCGTTGCCGCGAACAGCAAGAGCCCACCCGCGATCACGGCTTCAACCTGCAGTCGCCGCGTGTCGCCGCTCTCCGTCAGTGCCCGGCGCAGGAACACCACCGATATGGGAACGAGCGCCATACCCATGACGAGGGGTACGTCGCCGTAGCCGATGGACCCGAACGGGAACAGTACGAGTGCCGGCACGGCGAGCGCCGCGAATCCGGCGACGAGGGGCTTCTTCCGTGCGAGCGTACGAGCGAGCACATACATGCCCAGCGGCAGCACGATCGACGCGAACGCGATGTCGAACACGACCAGCACGCGTCCGACGTCCGCTCCCGCGAGCCGCACAGCCAACGCGGCCGCCGCGTGCGCGCCCAGCGGATAGAACGCCGCCGATCCGTACGTTCCCGACGGATCGGAAACGACGACCTTCGACACGTCGACCGAGCTCGAGTGGAGGACGCGTGCCACGAAGAACCCGTGGTTCGAGGCATCGATCTCGGGAGGTACGAGCGCGTGTCCACTGATCCCGAGGAGGAAGATGAGCACGGCGGCCCCGATGCCGACCGCCAACAGTCCGGCTGCAAGTCGCTTCGCGACGAGGGTGCTCGGATCGTCGAGTTCATCGGCGCGGACCGCGTCCGCGGCCGGACTCCCTGATGAACTCGCCGTCGGCACCCGCTCACCCAGAGGTGCGAAAGGGCGTCGGCGCTGCCACGCGAATGCCGCGCCGGCGAGTGCGACCGCCGCGACCGACGCGCTCGCGAGATTGAAGGGCAGCCGGACCAGGTCGACTGCTTCGGCGATGACGAAGATGACGGCCAGAGAGAATCCGGGGATGGCCGCCCAGGTGGAGAGGCATCGGAAACGAAGTCGCAACGCGTACGCGGCGATCGCCCCCGGAACGACGAGCACGACCGCGGTCCCGGCCCAGGCGCGCACCATGAAGGAGGAAACCTACTGCGATCGCACGGAGAGTTGACGATGCCGGGCCGGCTACGACGCGAACAGCACGGCGCGGTCGCCGCCGACATACTGAGGATTGTGGTCTGTGTGCGGTGTCGCGAATTCCACGTGCGCGAACCCGGCGACCTCCGCCATCTGCTTCATGGCAATCCGGTTCGGGATGAGGCTGATCACCCGGCCGGTCGAGGCCAGCGAGTTGTCGCCGCGTTCGAGTTGTATTGCGAAGCTGCCGAGCGACTCGTGGAGCTCGCCGGTCTGCCCCAGACCATGCACGACGGGCTCGGTTTGCCGGGTGAGCTGCGACTCCACGACACACAGGTCCTTCGTACAGCCGCGCGCGAGTCGGAGCACGCCCATCGGGTTCTCGACGTGGTAGATCAACCCGAGCAGCAGTACGACGTCGAAGGTCCCCAGATCCTCCGGTGTGATCGCGAAGACGTCGAGCTGCCGTAGCTCCATCGCCTCGGGCGCGATCCCGTAGTGGTCGCGCATGATGGCAGCCCGTTGGAGGTTCTTCTCGCGCACGTCCACGGAGACCACTTTCGCGGCCCCCCACTCGAGCAGACGGTGCGAGAACCAGCCTTCGTTGCACGCGAGGTCGAGCGCGGTTGCATCCGGGCCCGCTTCGGCGAGCGCGGCGCGGACGCGTGGTTCGATCATCTCGGCGCGCGTGCGATGGATGCTGGGCAGCTCGGCATTCGCGACGCGCACATCCTGGCCGTTGCGCAACCGCCAGGGATAGATCCACGGCTGTCCCCGGAGCTCTTCGTCGAGCGAGGTCATGTGCCGAACATTACAAAGTCGCGGGCCGGGATCACTAGGCGTGACTTACGTTTTCGGACCGGGCGCGCAGGTGTTCGGGTCGAGCCGGCCGCGTATCTCGAACAGCCACGCGTGTGCGCCGACGAACTCGTCGGTCAGAACCAGGTGTGCGGCCGGGTCCGAACGAGTCCAATCCGCCTCGAGGGCCGGGCGGTTCGCCCGGAAGGGGAATCCCGGTGATGCGGCCACGACGTACCGGTACCGCCCGTCGTTGATCGCACGGCGCCACGACCGGCAGTCCGTGATCGGCGTTGAGTCGCCGTTGCTGTGTCGTACCGCGAGATACTGCACGTAGTTCGAGAGATCTTTTCCGTAGAGCGGGTAGTGCACGGAAAAATTGACGGTCGCGATTCGGGAGTCGTGGACGCCTTGCGCCCATCGATAGATCGTGACCATCGGGAACACGTGTCGGTATCGGTGGTTCAGGGCGTATTGCTCGGCACCGAGACCGGCGGCGCCGAAACCTACGACTGCCGCGGCCAGGGATAACACG
>JAUZEI010000322.1 GCA_030839105.1 Actinomycetota bacterium | reverse complement strand
GAGGTCCGCGCGGCGGGCGGCCGCCGCGATCATCCGCCGGAAGTAGAGGACCTTCGATCGTTCGTGCCATTCGGGATGGTCGAAGAACGTGAGATCGTGCATGGCGACGACCGTAGGGACCGTCGAGCGCAATGGCATCGTGTAGTGCGGGCTGTGCCATACGTCCGGCCGTATGCGGCGCGCGACGCGCGGTCCCGCGGTTTGTTCCCATGCCAATCGGGACGGTCGGCGGTTCGGCGCGAGTGCATGCAGCTCGGCGTTCGGCGCGAGCTCGCGCCAGCGAGCGGTGTCGGCGCGGCGCGTGACCAGATGGAGGTCGACGTCGCGGCGCTCGTCGACTCCGCGTGCGACGGCGATCGTGTAGACGCCGGCTCCGACGGGCCGGGCGGGAACGGCCGAGACGTCGAGCAGCACGCGCACCGGGCGAGTCTACGAATACGGCCGCGCGAGAGACCGGGAGTACGCCCGGACATGACCGTCGGCAGTCCGTTTCCAGTTGAGGCCGGCGGCACGCGCCATCCCGGCGCGCCCCATCTCAACCCGCAGCTCCTTGTCATCGAGCATGCGTGCGATCTGTTCGACACAGCCGTCGACGTCGCCGGGCGGAAAGAGTGCTCCGGCACCCTGCACGACCTCCTCGAGCGCGGAACCGGTCGTCGCGACGGTCGGCACCCCGCGCGCCATCGCCTCGACCACCGGCAGGCCGAAGCCCTCGTACAACGACGCGAGGCAGAAGACGTCGGCTCGGCGGTAGAGCGCGTCCAGGGTCGCCCACGGCTGGGCACCGATGACCTGCACGAAAGGATGGTCGAGACCCGTCACCTCGCCCCAGCCGCGCGGGCCGACGACGACCAACTTCAGCTCCGGGCGGTCGTGCCGCAGCTTGCCGACCGCGCGCACGATCGTGGGAATGTCCTTGCGCGGCTCGACGGTCCCAACGGTGAGAACGTAAGGCGGCTGCACGCCCGCGCGCGCGACGGCCCGGTCGATCTCGTCGGGATCTCGAGCGACGGGCGCATCGACGCCGAACGGCACGACTTCGATGCGGTCCCGCTCGAATCCTTCACGCTCGAGCTCGGCGCCGGTGAATTTCGAAGGCACGATCACGAGGTTGGCGTGCCGGCGCGCGAGCGCGAGCCCGCGCGTGTGAAATCGCACACCACGGGTAGTCGTGACTTCGGGAAGTCTCTCCGGCGCGATGTCGTGCACCGTCACGACCAGCGGACGACCACGGACGGGTGGCACCGCGAGACTCGGCGCGTGCACGAGGTCGGCCTCGATGCGAACCCGCGGCCGGCGGAGGCGATGCCACATCTCGTAGCGCACGCTGCCGTGAGGTGGGCCGAGGTCGATCCAGGGAACGCGGTGCACCACACTGCGCGGACGCGCGCCGGCCGCGAACGCGATCGGCTCGATGTCGAGCTCGGCGAGCTCCCGCAGCAGCGCGATCTCGTAGCGGCCGATGCCACCGGGAACCGGTTGGAGAAGTTGACCCGCATGCAGCGCGACCTTCACGGGCGCTGCTCTGCGATACGGCGGTAGCAGGAGGCGAGCGCGCGGGCGGTGTGATCCCACGAAAAGGCGTGCACGCGGTCGTGGCCCCGCGCGATCAGCTCCGTGCGCGTGGCGTCGTCGGCGAGGACGCGATCGATCTGCTCGGCGATGGCCTGCTCGTTCGTCGGCTCGAACAGGAGCGCGGCGTCGCCGGCCACCTCCGGAATGGAACCGGCCCGCGCCGCGACCACGGGTACGCCCGCGGTCATCGCCTCGAGCACGGGAAAGCCGAAGCCCTCGTAGATCGACGGGTAGGCGAGCACGGTCGCGTTCTCGAGCAAGGCGCGCCGGCCCGCGTCGGAGACGCCGCCGGCGAGCACGACACGCGACCGCATGCCGGCCGGGAGGCGGCCGATCGCGGCGTCGATCTCGGGTCGGGCCGGCCCGTCGTGACCCGCGATGACCAGCCGGACGTCGGGACGACGGCTCGCGACCTCCCCGAACCCGCCGATGAGATGGGCGAAGTTCTTGCGGGGCTCGAGGGTGCCGATAGCCACGACGAACGGGGCGTCGCCGACGGCGGACGCGACCGCGGGCGGCATCTCGGCTGCGTCCCCGAGTGACGGGATTCCGAGCGGGGTGACGACGAGGCGGCCCGCGGCGCGCAAACCGCGGCCGAAGATCTCCTCGATCTCGTCGGCCACGAACTCCGACGCCGTGTGCAGCGTGGCACCGCGGGCGACCGCGCGCCGGATCACCGGTTCGAACGCGCGTACTTCGGGTGTGCACAGCTCCGGGTACCGCACGAACGAACAGTCGTACACGCTGACGAGCGTAGGTAACCGGCTGGGGGGCGCGAGGTAGTTCGTCGCGTGCACGACGCTCGCGGGCTTCAACCAGCGATCGATGCGCGGCGCGTCGGTGCGCACCCACGAGCGAAGCAGTATCCGCGCCGGGATCGGCACGAAGCGCGTATCCGCGGGTACCGCGTCGCGGTGAAGCCGCGCACGAGTGCTGAGTGTGTACGGAACGAGGTCGGGCCCGGCCTCCAACGCGCGCAGCGCGACGATGATCTCGGCGACGGCCGCACCTATGCCGGTGCGCGCGCCGAGCAGTGGCGTGACGTCGATTGCAACAGCCGGACGCGCCGTCGGAGGCACCGAAGGTTGCTACCACACACAGACCGGTAGCCTGTACCGTCGAAAGCCTGGTGGCGAACGTTTGCCGGCGACACTCCGCCGGCAAGGAGTGGGCTGGGCCGCCGTTGACCCTGGTGAAGAGCTGGGGGAGGTCAGTGCACGACGACAATCGCGATCGCGCTCCCCGTCGCGTCACTCGACGCGCCGCGTTGCAGCTCGGGGCGGGCGCCGGTGTGGCCGCCGTCGCCGCGCCGTACGTCGCGCGCTATTCGGACGGTGCGCGTGCCGTCGATATCGGCGACGCGGAGCCGCTGTTCGCGCCCGTACTCACCTGGCCGGTACCGCCGATCGTGACGCGCGCGCAGTGGGGCGCGAACGAGGGGCTGCGCAAGTCCGGGCAGATCTACGACAGCAGCATCTCGAAGTTCGTCGTGCACCACACCGGAACTCCGAACGACATCAGCGACTACGCCGGTCTGTGCCGCAGCATCCTCGCGAACGAGACGGCGGGCGAGTACATCGACGTGGCGTACAACTGGCTCATCGATCCGCACGGCCGGATCTACGAGGGCAGGTGGGCCCACGACTATCCGGCCGGCTCCCCGCACACCGGAGAGCGAAGTGGCGCGAACGTCCGCGGCGCGCACGCGATCTATCACAACTCAAACACCATCGGAATCGCGCTGATGGGCACCTACGACAGCATCGGGCCGCCCCCCGCCATGGTCGACGCGCTGGTCACGTTGCTCGCGTGGAAGTGCGCGCGCTGGGGCATCGATCCCCTCGGCCGCGGCGCGTTCGGCGCCTCGAACGGAGTGCTCGAGGACCTGTTCAACATCTGCGGGCACCGCGACACCTCCGCGACGGACTGCCCCGGGCAACGCACGGAGCCGATGCTCCCCACGATCCGCGCCAAGGTCGCGGCCCGCCTCACCGGCGCCGGCTATTGGATCGCCACCGAGCTCGGGCAGGTGCTCGCCTTCGGCGGCGCGCCGCCGATGAACATGTCGGGTTTCCGCCTGACGAGTCGGATCGCCGGTATCGCGGGCCATCCGAGCGGCGCGGGCTACTGGCTGTTCGCCGACGACGGGAGTGTCTACGGGTTCGGCGCATCCGAATATCACGGCGGGATGCACGGTGCCTTTCTCGCGGCACCCATCGTCGGGATGTCGCCGACGCCGAGCGGCCGCGGCTACTGGTTGGTCGGCGGCGACGGCGGGATCTTCAGCTTCGGCGACGCGCGGTTCTTCGGGTCGACCGGAGCGATGCGGCTCAATGCCCCGGTGCTCGGCATGACCCCCACCCGTTCCGGGAGCGGCTACTGGCTGTACGCGCGCGACGGAGGCATCTTCAGCTTCGGTGACGCGCGATTCTTCGGTTCGACCGGCAACATCCGGCTGAATCAGCCCGTGGTGTCGATGGCCGCACGCCCGAAGGGCGACGGCTATTGGATGATCGCGCGCGACGGCGGGATTTTTGCCTTCGG
The DNA here is from genome assembly GCA_030839105.1 of Actinomycetota bacterium. Lineage (GTDB taxonomy): Bacteria > Actinomycetota > Acidimicrobiia > IMCC26256 > PALSA-610 > PALSA-610. The sequence goes on along the minus strand of JAUZEI010000322.1, from coordinate 1,458 downwards.
TGGTGCACCGTTCAAGGGATCGGGCGCAAGCGCGAGAACGCCCTCACCGTACCGAGCGATGCTGCCGACGACGACGGGCGACGGCTACCTCATGTTGCGCGAGGACGGCCGCATCGCGACGTTCGGTGATGCGCCGAATCTCGGCGACAGCGGCGGGCGCGTGTTCGGTCGAGCGATCGGCATCGCGGGCAAGCTGAAGCCGTTCTGAGCCACCTTGCCCACGCGGCGAATCGGCGCGTCGATCGGCGTCGTGAGCTCGACCGTCGGCGTCCGCCGCTTCCTCGTGGCGTAGGCACCCAACGGATGGCGAAGGTCCTAGGTGGGGCGGCGTATCCGGCCCCGCCGCGCGCGTACCGCATGATCGGCGAGCGCGAGCATCTCGTCGTCGCCGCGACTGTTGCCGTACGCCCACAGCTCGACCTTCTCCGTGCCGAACAACGTCTGCAGTCGTGTCGCCTTCTCGGGACCGCGGCAGTTCGCGCCGAGCAGGCGGCCCGTGCAGTGTCCCCGTTCGTCGATGTCGAGACTCGTGCACAACAGGTGGGCCACGCCCAAGGCGTGGGCGACCTCGCCGAGGTACACGTCGAGTGACGCGGAGACGATGACGACGTCGTGGCCCTCGCGGCGATGCCACGCGATGCGGTCACGCGCTTCGGGCGTGATTGCGCGGCGCGCCAACTCGGTTCCGAACGCGCGACCCGCGGTCGCGACCTCGGAGTGCGGGAGGCCGGCCAAGACCCTCGTGAGCACCCGTTCCTTGGCGACGTCGCGGTCGCCGCGTCCTGCGGCCGCGCGCGCCAGACCTCCCGACTCGGCCGCGAGCGCGCGCATCACCGCGGTTCGCCCGACAACGGTGGCCAGGAACGGCACGAGCGTGTCGCGCCGGGTCAGCGTGCCGTCGAAGTCGAACGCCGCGAACGTTCGCCGGTGGCTCATCTCAGGGACAGTCAAACGGGGAGGCGCCGGAACACTGCAACCGGGAGGTGACGGAGCCCGGCCATCACGTAGCGCAGCGCGGGCGGGACCCACACGATGTCTCGCCCGCGGGCGATGCCGCGCACGACCGCGTCGGCGACCGCCTCGGCGCTGACCGAGAGCGGAGCAGCCTTCATGCCCTTGGTCATCTTCGTGTGCACGAAGCCGGGGCGCACGATCATCACATGTACGCCACTCGCCGCGAGCGACGCGGCGAGGCCCTGGTAGTAGCCGTCGATTCCGGCCTTGGAAGCCCCGTAGACGAAGTTCGAGCGGCGGACGCGCTCGCCCGCGACGGACGAGAGCAGCACCAATGTGCCGTGGCCCTGCATGCGCAGCCGGGCCGCCAGCGGGACGGTGACCGACACCGTGCCGGTGAAGTTGGTCTGCACGATCTCGAGCGCGGCCGCCGGATCGTGTTCTGCCCGCTCCTGGTCGCCGAGCACGCCAAACGCGACGAGCACGAGGTCGAAGTCGCCGAAG
>JAUZEI010000292.1 GCA_030839105.1 Actinomycetota bacterium | reverse complement strand
CTTCGTGTCGATTCCGGAGGCGCTCGTCGAGCGACCCATGATCTACGAGATGATCAAGAATTTCGACGTCGTGCCGAGCATCCGGCGCGCAAACGTCGAAGCCCATTCGGCGTGGGTCATCCTCGAGCTCGCGGGCCCGGCGGAGGCCCGCGACCAGGCCATCGCGTACCTCGCCGACCTCGGCTGCACGGTCAATCGCATGGAAGGCGATGTCGTCGCCGGTTGACCCGACGAAGCGGTCTCCGTCCCGGGTTCGCGCTCACGAACCGACCATCTCCCACATCACGAACGCGACGTACTCGACCCCGTCGTGCGACTCGGTTCGTCCAGTCCTGCGCAGCTCGTTCACGCACGCCGTCGCGACCTCGAACCCGAGCATGCGCTTGAAATCGGCGACCGCGACCAGGAGCGGGCCGTCGGCGTCGCCGGCGCGCAGCACCGCATCCACCTCGAGCACGGGATGGGCCGGGTCGCGCGGGTCGATGCAGGCGCAGTGGTAGACGATCCGCTCGAACACCGACAACGCCCGGAGCCGCACGCGACGATGTTGACCGATGACGACGTCTGACGACGACCGGGCCACTGCACGCGCGTATCGCGAGGCGACCGATCCGGGCGCCGAGGACGCCGAGGAGACCGGCCGGGCGCTCATGGCCGAGGGGGCGACCCGGTTGATCGAGGCCGTGACGCGCCTCGGCCCGAGCTGGGTCGTCCGAGCCGTGACCGGACTCGTCGACGCATACGGAAGGCTCGACGCCCGGGCGCGCGCCACGGCCGTGGCGGCCGCTACCGAGGCGGGGACGCGGGCCGCGGCGCGGGTCGCCGAGGAGCTACGCGGGTTGTTCGAGCTCGATCCCGCCGCCCAGCGCGCCACGCCGCTCGAGATCATCCGGTCACTCCGGCGGGAGGCGACCGAAGTGCTGCAGGCGGCGGGCGTTCCCCAGGTGGTGCGCGACCCCTACGAGAGCCGCGCCTTTCCCGACGACGTCTACGGCATCGTCCTCAAGACCCCGGCCGAGCTCGGCGACGACGAGCTCGGCGGCGCCCTCCTCGCCTGGGGCCTCGGCAAGGCCAAGGTCGTGCGGGCGAACAGACTGTGAGTGGCTCCGGTCCGGCAAATCGAGAAGGCGGTTCGGCGCGATGCGGAGTGGTAACAATCGGGTCTCGGTCCGGAAACAGGTTTCGGTCAGGCTCCGATGTGGTCCTCGCCGCCTCTGCCTCGGCCGCGCAGACCCGCGCTGCGGGCGAAGGAGCACTGTATGAAGATCGTCGTGGCCATCGTGAAGCCCTTCAAGCTCGATGACGTGAAGACGGCGGTGCAGGAGTTCGGCGTCCAGGGATTGACGATGACCGAGGTCCAGGGTTTTGGTCGCCAACGCGGTCACACCGAGGTGTATCGCGGCGCCGAGTACACCGTCGACTTCGTCCCGAAGGTGAAACTCGAGATCCTCGTCGAAGACGACGATGCGCCGCGCGTCGCGGACAAGGTCGTCGAAGCGGCGCGCACCGGGAAGATCGGCGACGGCAAGGTCTGGATCCTTCCCGTCGACGACGTAATCCGTATCCGAACCGGAGAAGCGGGCTCTGACGCGCTCTAGCTCCGATGCCGAACTGATCTCGGGGCGCCTGCGCGACGCGCGCGCGGCGCTGTTGGCCGACGGGTCCTTGCGCGGCCGCGTCTTCGGCGCCGCGCTCTCCGACGCGGTCGACGCCGCGCTCGTCGAGGCGTTCGCGGACGCCGACGTGGAAGCCGCGGGCGAGGTCGCGGTGGTCGGTCTCGGCTCGTACGCACGGCGTGAGCTCTGCCCCGCGTCCGACATCGACGTGTTACTGGTGCACAACCTGCGCGGTCGCCACGGCGCCGAGACGGTGCGCTCGATGACCGAACAGCTCTGGTATCCGCTCTGGGACGCGGGTTTCGTCACCGGCCACGGGGCGCGCACGATCAAGGAATCGATCGCGCTGTCCGACGACGACCTCGACGCGCTGACCGCGCTGCTGGATGTGCGCGTCATCGCCGGTTCGCAAGATCTCGGGGAGGCGCTCGAGCGCAAGGCGCGGGAGCTGGCTGCCCGCCGTCACGCGCGGGTTCTGCCCCTCCTCGCCGATGGGGTCGACCTGCGGCGCCAGCGGCCCGGTGTGATCGCGGAGATGCTCGAGCCCGACCTCAAGGAAGGCGCGGGCGGTTTGCGCGACGTGCAGTCGCTCGAATGGGGTGGTTGGGCGCTGGGCGCGCCCGGAGGAGTGGCGACACTCATTGCGCGCGACTACCTCACTCCGGCCGACCTGATTCGCGTCGAGGCCGGCCGCGAGCTCCTCCTCGACCTCCGGGTCGCGCTGCAGCGCACTACGAACTCGCGCTCCGACCGGCTCCCGTTGCAGGAGCACGACGGGGTCGCGGCCCGGCTTGGCTTCGCCGATGCCGACGCCCTCGTACACGATCTCGCACGTGCAACGCGCGAGATCGCGTGGATCGCGGCCGACGTGTGGTCCCGCGTGCGCGACATGCTCGACGGTCCCAAGGCGAAGAGCCGACAGGATGAGCCGATCGCGAACGGCGTGTGGTTGCGCGATGGTCGCGTCCACATCGACACCGACGCCGACGGCTCGATTCCCGCTTTGCGGACGCTCGAGGCCGCGTGTGCCTCGGCCGAGTACGACGTGCGGTTCGATCGCACATCGTTGACGCGCCTCCAGGCGACCGGTGAGCCGACGTGGGACGTCTGGCAGCGGGCCGCGTTCGTGCGGTTGCTGCGCTCGGGCGCGGACGCCGTGCCCGTCTTCGAGGCCCTCGACCACGAAGGTGTCCTCACCCGGCTGCTTCCCGAGTGGGAACACGTCCGCTCGCTCCCGCAGCGCAACGCGTATCACCGGTACACCGTCGACCGGCATCTGCTCGAGGCGGTCGCGCAATCGGCGCGGTTGCTCGATGCGGGTGACGCCGGCTTCGAGCCCGGCCGGGAAGTCGACGTCGAGGCGATCGTCGCGCGTGCATGTCGCCGGCCGGAGCTGCTGCTCTTGGGCGCGCTGCTGCACGACATCGCCAAGGGGACTGCCGGCGACCACTCCGAGGTCGGAGAGGCGACGGCCGAAGGTGTCGTACGGCGGATGGGCTTCGACAGCGAAGCCCGTGAAATCGTCCCCTGGCTCGTGCGCAACCATCTGCTCATGGCCGAGGTCGCGACCCGGCGCGATCTGTCGGACGCCACCGTCGCCGACAACGTCGCGGCGGCCTGCGCCGGTGATGCGGAACGACTCCGGCTGCTCTACCTCCTCACCATCGGGGACTCGAAGGCGACCGGTCCCGCCGCCTGGAACCCGTCGAAGGCCGCACTCGTACGCGATCTCTTCGTGAAGGCGGCGACCGCAATCGAGCGGGGTGAGGCGAAGGCCGTTGCGAACGACCGGCGCATCGCACTCGGCGAACGCATGGGCGAGGAAAACGCGCGTATGTTCCTTGCGCGCTTGCCGGAGTCGTACGTCCTCGCCTTCGACGTCGACACGATGTGCGTGCACGAGTCGCTACTACGCGACTCTCCGACCGTTCGGTGCGAACCCACCGACGCGGGGCACGTAGCGGTCACGGTTGTGGCCCGGGACCGCCCCGGCCTCTTGGTCACTCTCGCGGGCGCGCTGACCGTCTGCGGCCTCGACGTGCTGGAAGCGAGCCTCTTCGGAACCAGCGACGGTTTTGCGCTCGACGTGTTCCGCGGCGCCGATCCGTTCGGGCGCGTCGCCGACGACGACGGACTGCGGGTCGCGCAGACCATCGAGCGTGCACTCGCGGGAGATCTCGATCTTCCGGTCAAGGTGGACGCCCGCCGGCGGGCCTACGCCAAGATCTCGGCCGCGGCATTCAACGAGGTGCACGTCGACGTGAGCTCGGACGAGTCGGAGACCGACACCGTGGTCGAGGTCCACGCCGACGACGACATCGGTCTGCTCTACCGCTTGGCGTCCGCGTTCACCGAGCTCGAGCTCGACGTGCGGATCGCGAAGGTCGCGACGCTTGGCAAACGGGTCGTCGACGTGTTCTACGTGCGGGACGCAGACGCCCACAAGATCGACGATCCCGACGCTGTTGCGCGCTTGCGCGCCACGCTCGTCGATCGGATGACTCGATAGGGTTCGGTCCGATGAGTACTCCTGGATACGCCGATTCCGCGGCCGACCTCCTGCGTTGGGCCGAGACCTTGTCGGGCATCGCGCGCACCGGGCTCGGTTTCACCCAGAGCCTCTACGAGAAGGAGCGATTCGAAGAGGTGCTGAAGGTGGCGGCCGACATCCGTGCGACTGCAATCGACGAAGGCGAGTCCGATCTGCTGTTCGACGAGTGGTTGAGCACCGTCGGTGAAGGCGTCGCGGGTTACGTGACGCCCAAGGTCGCGGTCGCGGCCGTCGTGGGCAACGACCGGGGCGAGATCCTGCTCACCCAACGCGCCGATTCCGGCTGGTGGCTGTATCCCGTCGGCTGGGCCGACGTTGGTTACTCGCCGTCCGAGATCGCGATGAAGGAAGTGCTCGAAGAGACGGGTATCGAGTGCGAGCCGGTGTCGTTGATCGCGGTGCTCGACGGGCTGCGGCTCGGGTTCGCGCGCGTCCCGATGTACTCGATCGTGTTCCACTGCCGCATGACGGGCGGTGAGTTGAAGGGCCATCCGCTCGAGACCAGCGCAGTCGGCTTCTTCGCCCGCGACGCGATGCCGCAACCCCTCGCCGGCGCGCACCGCTGGCTCGACCTGGCGTTCCGTGCGATCGACGGCGAGAAGGTCGAGACCTGGTACGACCCGCCCCGCAGTCCCACCTGGCGCGGCGAAATCTGACCGCTCCGAGCGACCGGTAGTCGGGGATCGAGCGCGGGCGACCGAGAGTTACGTCGCGAGTTGGTCGATCAGGAGCGCGACGATCGAGACCTTGCCGTTGGAGCGCTCCCACTCGTCGCCGATCGCCTGATGATCGACGAGGCCCGTCCGGTCGGGTGCGAGCGTGAGCGCGGTGGTCACGAGGCTCGCGAGTAGGGCCGGTTCGATCTCGTCGCCGTACGCGGGAAACGCCTCGAGTCCGTCCCACAAGCCGGAGAGCGGCCGGACTTCGGAACCCAGACGTAGCGCCTGCGGATCGACTCGCTGCGAGAGCTGCGTGACGACCGTCTCCCACACGTCGTAGTGGGAGAACTTGGCCGGAAGCCGGTATCCGGCGACGGGATGCATACGGAACTCGATGACGAGCGAATCGTCGTCGGGGATTCCCTTGTCGGGCTCGTCGCCGACCAGCCATGTCTGCGATCCGTTGACGTAGCTGTCGACGGGCGGACCGAGATGCTCGTCGAGGGCGAGCACCAACTCGGCCGAGATCCGCCAGACAGCGGTAGGGACGAGATCCACCCCGTAGACCGTAGCCATCATCGGCTCTACGATCGGCCGCAGATGAGCCAATACGACCGCCTCTCCGCGCTCGACGCGAGCTTCCTGCACTTGGAGCGGCCCGAGTACCCGATGCACGTGGGCGCGATGAGCGTCCTCGAGGGCTCGCCGTTCTTCGACGCCAACGGACGTTTCCGTATCGGCGAAGTGCGAGATCTCGTTGTGTCGCGCCTTCCACTCCTGCCGCGTTTCCGGCGCCGTCTGATGCACGTGCCGTACGAACAGGGCCGGCCCATCTGGGTCGACGACGACCAGTTCGACATCACGTACCACGTGCGCCATACCGCCCTGCCCCGACCGGGATCATGGGAACAGCTCGTCGCGCTCACGACCCGCGTACAGGAAGGACTCCTCGACCGTGATCACCCGCTGTGGGAGATCTGGATGGTCGAGGGCCTCGAGGGCGGCAACGTCGCGCTCCTGCAGAAGACGCATCACGCGTTGATCGACGGCGTGTCGGGTGTCGATGTCGCGACGCTCCTGCTCGACATGAGCCCCGACTACACGCCTCCCGTCGTGACCGAGTGGGAACCGGACGGGGCTCCGAACGCATCGCAGCTCCTGCTCGACACGCTGCGCGAACGCATGACCGAGCCCGCGGAGATCGCGCGCTCCATCCGTTCGATGTTGCGCGGCCCGCGCCGCGCGATCAAAGGCGCGCAAGAATTCGCGCAGTCGATGAGCACGATGGTGACCCGCGACGCCATCGCGCCGCGCACCTCGATCAACGCGCGGACGGGCCGTCATCGCCGGATCTCGGTGGTACGCGTGCCCCTCGCCGACATCAAGGAGATCCGGCGCGGTGTCGGCGGCACGGTCAATGACGTGGTGCTCGCGGGCGTGGCCGGCGGCCTGCGCCGGCTGTTCCTGCACCGCGCCGACGACACCGAAGACCTCCAGCTGCGTGTCCTGTGCCCGGTATCGGTGCGTTCGCAGGATCAACGCGGCGCCCTGGGCAACAAGGTATCGGCGATGTTCGTCAACCTGCCGGTCGACAACCGGCCCGCCATTGAACGCCTGCAGGCGATCTCCGCGCAGACCGCCGACCTCAAGGAAAGGCGTCAGGCGGTCGGCGCGGAGATGCTGCTCGGGATGACCGAGTACGTCGCCCCGACGCTCATGAACCTCGCGGCGCGCGTCGTGCACCGTCAGCCCTTCTTCAATCTCATCGTGACGAACGTCCCCGGTCCGCAGCAGCCGCTGTATCTGATGGGTGCGCGGTTGCTCGAGGCCTTCCCGATCGTGCCGCTCACGCGGAACCTGACGGTTGTCGTCGGCATCTTGTCCTACGACGGCACGTTGCACTTCGGCCTGTGGGGCGATCGCGACGCTTGTGCGGACATCGAGGTGCTCGCGAGCGGTATCGACGACGCGTTCGGCGAACTGCTGAAGATCGCACAAGAGCAGGGGCAGTCATGACGGAGATCTGGGAACGCGACGCGTGGGAGTTGGCCGATGCAGTTCGGCGCGGCGAACAGACATCGACCGAGCTGGTCGACGTGTTCGTGGAGCGCGTCGAGAAGCTCAACCCGGACTTGAACGCGTTCTGCTACCTCGATCTCGAAGGCGCGCGTACGCGCGCGGCCGCGATCGACGCGACCGTGGCCCGCGGCGAAGACCCGGGCGTGTGGGCCGGAGTCCCCATGGGCGTGAAGGAGCTCGTGTCGGTGACCGGTTGGCCCGAGACGCACGGCTCGCTGCTCTACAAGGACAACATCGCCGATCACGACTCCACCGAGGCCTCCCGGTTACAGGCGGCCGGCGCCGTGCTCGTCGGGCTCACGACCTCGCCCGAGTTCGGTTCGACCAACTGGACGCGTACGTATCTGCACGGCACGACCCGCAATGCGTGGAATCCGGAGCGCACCCCCGGCGGTTCGTCGGGCGGTTCCGCGGCTGCCGTCTCGGCGGGGATGGTGCCGATCTGCACCGGCAGCGACGGCGGTGGCTCGATCCGCATCCCGTCCGCGTACAGCGGTCTGTTCGGCTTCAAGACGAGCTTCGGACGGGTCGGCTACGCGGGAAACTTCGACAGCGCGCTCACATCCGTCCCGGGACCGATGTGCCGGACCGTTCGGGACGCGGCGCGCTACATCGATGTGGTCGCCGGTCCGACCAACAGCGATCCGATGTCGTTGCCGCGCCCGGCCCGTTCGTACGAGGACGCGATCCTCTCGGGCGACGCGAGGGCGAACCTGCGCGGCAAGCGCGCGGCGTGGTCGTCGACGCTCGGCTTCGCAGTGTGCGATCCGGAGGTCGAGAAGCTCTCCTACGAAGCCGCGCTCGCGTTGTGCGCCGACGCCGGCATCGAGCTCGTCGACATCGACGTCAACCTCCCCCGTCCCGGAGGCGCGTGGAGCCTGATCTCCTCGCTCGACACCGCAGCCAACTACCTCGACGACGCGCGCGACCACTGGGACGACGTCACGCCGGTGTCGCGGGCCGGTTTGCAGGCCGTCGATCGCATCACCTCGGAGCAGTTGATGCGCGGCCTCCAGCGCAGGTTCGAGCTGCTGGCCGCGATAGGAAACGTGTTCGATCAGATCGACCTCCTTCTCACACCGACGACTGCGACCACCGCGTTCGTCGCCGAGGGTCCGCCGCCCATGGAGATCGCCGGTCAGAAGGTCGGCGGCATGGGTTCGGTGCCGTACACCGCGCCCTTCAACATCTCGGGCATGCCGGCCGTGAGCATCCCCGTGGGTCTGGCCTCCGATGGTCTCCCGGTCGGGCTGCAGGCCGTCGGTCGCCGGGACGACGAAGAAGCCGTCCTCGCATGCGGCGCCATCGCCGAGTCCAACCGCCCGTGGGCGAAGTTCGCGCCGATCGCGTACGCCTGACGAGGCTCGACGCTTCCGATCCACGCTCCCGATCGAAGTGTTCGGGGCGCGGGATACCCTGCCCGCCATGACCGACACTCAGCCGCGCGCCCGTCCTCCGCGCCAGGAGCAGGAGCCGGCATCGGAAGAGGTCACCGAGGTCGCGCCCGGCGTTCTGCGCATGCAGTTGCCGATCTGGATGCCGGGCCTCGGCCACGTGAACATGTACGGCCTCGTCGACGATCGCGGCCTCGCCGTCGTCGATCCCGGTCTACCCGGGCCGCAGTCGTGGAGGGCGTTGCAGCAACGCCTGAAGACGGCGGGCTACCGCGTGAAGGACGTGCACACTGTCGTCGTCACGCACTCGCACCCCGACCATTTCGGGGGCGCGGGACGGATCGCCCGGGAGGCCGACGCCAAGCTGATCACGCACCACGCCTTCTCCACGTGGACCGTCAAGGGCCCGAGCCCCCAGCGCGCGCTCTCCGAAGGCGAGGCGCGCCGGGTCGAGATGGACGCGGCCGCGTACGCGCAGAGCGTCGATGTGCCGCCCGACGAGTTGCCGACGATCAACGATCCCGACGTCGTGCGCGACGACACCGACGAGACCGAAGCGACCTCGAGCCCGTGGGGCGCGGTCACTCCGTGGGGCACCACGAACCAGGGTCCGCCTCTCAAGCGGCGCCTGATGATCAAGGCCATGCGCCTGTTGTTCTCGCCGCCCGAGCCGACCGACCGCGTGCATCATGGTGAGCGCATCCGCCTGGGCGGACGCGACTGGTTCGTCGTGCACACGCCCGGGCACACCGTCGACCACTTGTGCCTCTGGGATCCCGAGTCGGGCACGCTGCTCACCGGCGACCACGTGCTGCCGTCGATCACCCCGCACGTCTCGGGAGTACGCAAGGCCGACTCGCTCAAGTCGTACCTCGCCACGCTCGATCTCGTCGGCCGGCTGCAGGGCGTCAAGATCGGACTGCCCGCGCACGGCCATCCGTTCCCCGACGTTGCCGGCCGGGTCGAGGCGATCAAGGAACATCACGCCGAGCGGATGGAACAGCTGCGCGAGGTCGGGCTCGCCCTCGGTCCGGCAACGGTGGTTGCGCTGTCGCACGAGTTGTTCCCGAAGCGACATTGGGGAACGATGGCCGAGAGCGAGACGTTCGCCCACCTCGAGCATCTCGCGCACGCCGGCGATGCCGAACGCTGGGAGGAGAAGGGCATGCTCGTGTATCGGATGGAGCCGCAGGCGGAACCGGCATGACTGCGACCGATGTCGAGATCGCGAGCGAGTCCGTCGATCTACTTTCGCAGCTGATTCGCAACGAGTGCGTCAACGACGGTACGCCGGAGTCGGGGTTCGAGTCGCGCAGTGCGGACCTGCTCGCGCAGTACCTCGGCGACACCGGTCTCGACCTCGAGCGCTACGTCGCCCAGCCCGGTCGCGAGAACCTCGTCGCGCGCATCGAAGGCAGCGATCCGACCGCGCCGACGTTGCTGCTCATGGGTCACACCGATGTCGTGCCTGCGAACCCCGACGGCTGGCAACGTGATCCCTTCGGTGGAGAGGTCGTCAACGGCGATGTGTGGGGCCGGGGTGCGGTCGACATGCTGAACCTCACCGCGACGATGGCCGTCGCCTTCCGCGGCCTCGCGCGCTCGGGCTTCACGCCGCGCGGCACCTTGGTGTATCTCGCGGTCGCCGATGAGGAGAACCTCGGCACGTGGGGCGCCGAGCACTTGCTCCATCACGAGCTCGACGCGGTGCAGGCCGACTACGTCGTCACCGAAGCGGGCGGGTTCCAGATGCCCACGCCGCGTGGTCCGCGCCTCCCGGTCATCGTCGGGGAGAAGGGTTCGTACTGGTGCCGCATCACCGTGCGGGGAACGCCGGGTCACGCGTCGCAACCCTTCCGCACGGACAACGCGCTGGTTACCGCGGCCGAGATCGTGAAGCGACTCGCGGAGTACCGGCCGCCCACGCAGATCCACGAGACGTGGCGCCGGTTCATCGAGGGTGTCGACTTCGGTCCCGAGTGGAACGCGAACCTGCTGAACGAGGAGACGCTCGCCGATTTCTGCGAAGAGCTCCCCATCGGTCTGGCGCGCCAAGCGCACGCGTGCACCCACACCACGTTCGCGCCCACGGTGATGCACGGCGGCACGAAGACGAACGT
>JAUZEI010000538.1 GCA_030839105.1 Actinomycetota bacterium | reverse complement strand
GCCGCGCTATTACCCCGAAGCGATCGTCAAATTCGCGAACACGCGCGGCGCCGACAAGGTGATGTACGCGGGCTATTACCCGATGGGACTTTCGCTCGACCGCATCTTCAAGGAGATGCCGGACGTGCCGTTCCGCGATCACGTGTGGCCGAAGTTCCTCCGCGAGAACGCCGAGCGCGTCTTCAAGCTGTGACCGCCTATGAGGACGCCTACGCGGGCGGAGTCGTCGACACGGCCGTCGGCTTCCCGAAGTCGCGCGAGGACATGTTCGAGTTCTACGAGTTCATTCGCAAAGGCAGCCACGACTCGGCCACCAAGGAAGGTGCTCTCGAGTTCCCGGCGGGCTACATGTTCAAGAACGTGCCGAAGTGGGAGTCCGACGACATGGGCGACCCGGTCGAGATGCTCTTCCTCGAGCACCAGCGGCACGGGATCACGCAGGCGATCGTCGGTGTCGAGGACGAGGTCGGACAGCGGGCCGTGCGCGATCTGCCCGACCACTTCTTCGCCGGTATCAGCATCGACCCGAACGACGGTATGGACGCGGTCCGCAAGATCGACCGATACGCAAACGAGTTCGACCTGAAGTCGGTCGGCGCCTTCCCGTCCGGCCTCTACCCGCAGGTCGCCCTGAACGACAAGATGTTCTATCCGATCTACGCGAAGTGCATCGAGGTCGGCGTCGCGTTCTGCTCCACCGCCGGTGTGCCCGGGCCGCGCCTGCAGTTCGCGCCTCAGGAGGTCGCACTGATCGACGAGGTGTGCTGGTACTTCCCCGAGCTGACGTTCGTCACCCGGCACGGCTGCGAGCCGTGGACCGCGCTGGCGGCCAAGCTCTTGTTGAAGTGGCCGAACCTCTACTACTCGACCACGGCCTTCGCGCCGAAGTACTACCCGGCCGACATCATCAAGTTCGCCAACACACGCGGCGCCGACAAGGTCTTGTTCTCGGGCTACTTCCCCGCCGGTCTGAGCTACGAGCGCATCTTCAACGAGATGCCGGACGTGCCGTTCCGCGAACAGGTGTGGCCGAAGTTCCTGCGCGAGAACGCGCAACGGGTGTTCAAACTTCCGGAGAAGAAGGTGCCGACCAAGTGAGTGCTCCATGAGTGCCAGCGAGGCGCAGTCCGCAGGCCCGGTCGTTCTCGTGCAGAGCGCGGGCAAGAGAGGGCCGGAGGGCGTAGCCGCATGAACACAGCGTTCGAGAAGGCACGCGCCGACGTCGGCGTCATCGACACGATGATCGGGTTCCCCGCACCGCGTGAGGAGCAGGCGAAGCACTACGACTTCATCCGCAAACAGACCCACGACGCCGACAGCCAGGAGTGGGAGTTCCCGGCGCAGTACATGTTCAAAGGTGTGCCGCACTACGACAAGGTCGACGACCCGGTCGAGATGCTGATGGAGAAGATGAATCAGCACGGCATCACCCGGGCCCTCACGGGGATGGCCGTAGACGGCAACGCGAAGATCGCGCTCGAGCGCTATCCCGATCGGTTCATCGCGTCGGCGAACGCGGATCCGAACCAGGGCATGGACGCAGTACGCAAACTCGACGACGACGTGCGCGTGCACGGCGCCCGGTCGGTCAACTGCTGGGGTACCGGGCTCATCCCGCAAGTACCCCTGAACGACAAGAAGATGTACCCGATCTATTCGAAGTGCATCGAGCTCGACATCCCGATCTTCGTGTACGCGGGCGTGCCCGGGCCCCGCATCCGCTTCGCGCCGCAGGAAGTCGCGCTCCTCGACGAGGTGTGCTGGTTCTTCCCCGAGCTCAAGATCATCACGCGTCATGGTGGCGAGCCGTGGAGCGAGCTCATGGTGAAGTTGTTGTTGAAGTGGCCGAACCTCCACTACTCCACGTCCGCGTTCGCACCGAAGCACTACAACAAGGACATCATCAATTTCGCGAACACCCGCGGCGCCGACAAGGTGATCTACGCGGGCTACTACCCGATGGGTCTCGACATCGACCGCATCTTCGCCGAGCTGCCCAACGTCCCCTTCCGCGATCACGTGTGGCCGAAGTTCCTCTACGAGAACGCCGCCCGATTGCTCAAGGTGTAGATGGGGCCGCTGGCCGGAATCCGCGTCATCGAACTGCCGAACATCGGGCCGGTGCAGTTCGCCGGCATGTTGTTGTCGGATCTCGGTGCCGAGGTGTTACGCGTCGACCGCGCGACCGACGTCGCGACCGGACGGTCCGTCGCAGGCGGGACGGCGTCGGCCTACTCGGTGATCGACCGAGGGCGGCGCAGCGTCGGCGTCGACCTGAAGCATCCGGGCGGCGCGGAAGTCGTGCTGCGGCTGTGCGAGAAGGCCGACGTGCTCCTCGAGGGGTTCCGCCCCGGCGTCACCGAGCGTCTGGGCGTGGGTCCCGAGGCTTGTCAGGCGCGCAATCCTGCGCTCGTCTACGCACGGATGACGGGCTGGGGCCAGACCGGACCGCTCGCGGGCGACGTGGGGCACGACGTCAACTACCTCTCCATCGCCGGCGTGTTGTGGCACCTCGGCCCGGAAGGCCACGCGCCGGTACCGCCGATCAATCTGCTCGCCGACTTCGGCGGCGGCGGTTCGCTGGTCGTGATGGGGATCCTGGCCGCGCTCGTCGAGCGGGGCCGGTCGGGACAGGGTCAGGTCGTCGACGCGGCAATGGTCGACGGCAGCGCGCAGCTCATGAGCATCTTCTGGGGCATCGACTCGATCGGCGGTTGGGGTCCGCGCGGCACCAACCTCCTCGACGGCGGCGCGCACTTCTACAACGTCTACGAGACGACGGACGGCGGTTACGTCTCCCTGGCGGCGTACGAACCGAAGTTCTACGCGAACTTCCTGCGCCTGGTCGGCCCGCTGGGCTTCGACGATCTCGACCCGGCCACGCAAATGGACACAGCCCACTGGCCCGCGTTGAAGGTACGACTGGCGGCGCTGTTCCGTACCAAGTCACGCGCCGAGTGGATCGAGTTCTTCGCCGGCACCGAGGTGTGCTTCGCGCCCGTGCTGCCCATGTCGGAGGCGCGGTTGCATCCGCACAACCTCGCCCGCGAGATGTTCGTCGACGTGGAGGGCTCGCCCCACCCTGCGCCCGCGCCGCGGTTCACCCGGTCGGCGACGTCGGTGCAGGGCGCGCCGGTGAAGCCCGGTGCGAACACCGACACCGCGCTCGCGGAGTGGGGTTTCGAGGCCGCCGAGGTCGAGCGCCTGAAAGCGGGCGGCGCAGTCGCGTAGGTCGTCGGTACGGCTACGACGCTTCGGCGGCGGCCTTGATGTTGGCGATCGTCTTCTTGATGGCCTCGGCGAGCATCTCGAATCGGCCCTCGAAGTTCGCCGGTGAACCGTCGACGTTGATCAGTGGCGCGTCGAACGACTCCTGCAACACCGTGCCCGAGCCGTGCGGCGTGAACTCGAAGCGCCAAGTGTTCACGTCGGGAGAATCGCGCGGTACTGCGAACGCGAACAGCCGGCCCGGTTCGCATTCCGTCACGACGCAGGGCGCGTCCCATTCGAAGGTTCCGGCGCGGTTGTAGCCGTGGAAGTGGGCGCCGACCTCCGGCGCGTCGGAATCACCTTCCCACTCGGCGCGGTAGCACTCGGGGCTCCACTCGCCCATACGGGTGATATCGGCCACGAGGCGCCACACGACGTCGGGCGGAGCGTCCACTTCGATCGACGCACTGGAAAATTGTGGGTATGTCGCCATTGCGCGGACGATATCGGACGACTGCCCGAAGCGGGTGCCGTTGACGTCTGCACATTCCGCATGCAGATGGTCAATAACGCAGAACGCGATGAAACCAAAAAGAAAGTTCCGTACTACTTGGCCCGTTGAGGACGTCACCGTGTCATTCTTCGTTTAGTGGTTTTCTCTCGCCGCTCCCGAGACATCTCTGAGAACGGTCCCGCGCGCCCTTTGCTCACCGAGATCGGGCAGTTGAATTCGGATCTTTGGCTCGATCAGCCGGACGCACACACGCGGCTCGACGCGCGCGTTGCATCAGGAGCACTCTCGGCCGCCGACGCCATTCTGCTGCGCAACTTCGTCGACGACGGCTACCTCAGCACGAGCATCGACTTCGATACGGCCCTCACCGACCAGCTCGACGCCGAGATCGGGCGTCTATGGCAGGAACGGCCGGCGAACCTGGCCGTCGCCGTTCCCGGGCCGGAAGCGGCGACCTCACTCGAGGACTTCGAAGGCGCCGAGCGGCAGTACGGCTACCGCTTCCCCGACCTGCACGGGTCTTCGCCGACTGCGATGAGCTTGTATCTGCAGCCGAAGATCTTCCGCCTTATCGACCTGATCTTCGACCAGCAGTCGGTGGCGTTCCAGTCGCTCTATTTCGAACACGGGT
>JAUZEI010000185.1 GCA_030839105.1 Actinomycetota bacterium | reverse complement strand
AGGCGCTCGATCTCGACGGGAACTTCCAGCGCGTCCGCGTTGTCGCGCGGCCACGTGTTGCGCCGGAGCTCCGGTCGTACGCGCGCCGCGGCCGCCGCGACAGCGGCGACCGCATCAGCCGCGGCCGGTACTTCGTTCCAGGTCTCGAGGGTCGCACGAATCGAGGTCATCGACGCGACGGGATCGGCGACGAGCTCGTCGTAGTTGCACACGTACACCGGCAGCCCGCTGAGCCCGACGAGCGCCGCGCGGTTGTACTCCGCCCACAGCGCGAGTCCGGTCAGGATCGGCATGGCGTTGCGCAGCGCGAGCGACCACGCAACCTCCATGGGATCGCGTACGACGAGCACCGCCGCGCCGCGGTCGAGTACGGCTCGGCGCCACAGCGGCAGGAGCAAGGTGATGCGCGGGTCTTTGATCAGCCAACGCTGCTTGTCGAGCCGGGTGCTGATCACCGACGCGGCGCGCCGGTAGTACGGCGCCATCGCGGGCTCGAGCTCCCAACCCTCGTCCCGCTTCGGCGGGCAATCCCAGGCCCCGCCGAGTCTTGACAATATTTCGTCGTTGAGATCGCCGATCTCCTGCTGTTCGTAGTAGCCGGCAGGGTTCCCGGCATCGGCGGCCATCAACCGCTCGGGATCACCGACATCGAGTCCGAGCGCTTCCAACGCCGCGGCGACAGCCGACGTTCCCGAGCGATGCATGCCGACGACGAAGACTCCCACGACCCATCCAGGCTAGTAGTGCGTCGGCGGCGCGAGACGCGACCGAGGCGATCTCATTTGGCTCATTTGGCCGCGCTGCGCAACTTCCGAACGACCTTCTTGGTTCCCCGCTTCAACACCTTGCCACCGCCCCGGACGAGACCGTCTCTGCGGAGGAGACCTCCGGCCCGTGCCAACTTGGCGCGCCGTCCCCCCGCCGCGCCCGGGGTGCTCGCGCCGATGCGGAGTTCTTGTCCTTCCGGGAAACGCAGCATCTCGTCGGCCGTCACGGGATTCGGCAACGGAAGCCCGCGCAGCGTCAGACGGCGGCCCGCGACGATGACGAATGCCGGACCCGAAGGAGCCTCGAGCACCTCGACCGGCGGTCCCTCGTTCCAACGATCGAGCTCCGCGTCCCCGATCGCGCGGGACGCGCCGACGACGCCCTCCAGCGCGACGAACAGCATTCCGGCTTTGACCCGACGACGAAGCGGGCCTTCGACAAGGAAGTTCCCGCGCTTGGAATTGCGTACGAGGAAGGGGGCGGAGGCCGAGCCGTAGAGTTGCAACTGCTCGATCCACTGACTCCCGGCATTGGCTCGGCGCAGCGCGAGTGTCGACGTTCGGGGGTCGCCGCCGTCAGCACCCGCGAGCAGACCGTCACGACCGCCGTCCACGGACCGGCGCACTCCCGACTCCAGCTGCGAATGCAATTGGTTGTTCACCGCGCTCAGCGCCCGGAGGTGGCGTCGCAGCCGTTCCGTTTCGCTCTCCGGTGTTTCCATCGTCGTCATTGCCTCTCCGCTCCTGTCGCGGCCAACCCAGAGGTGCCCGCGGTCTGCTCGTCACTGCCGTCGGCATGTCGCGTTCCGTTGCGATAGAGCGCCGCGTACCGGTATGAGGTGTCCCCGACCGTCTCCAGCTTCACCTCGAGCACTTGACGCGTCGTGCGCATCACCTCGTCACGGGCGCGATCGAGCCGCTCGATCAGCGCGCGGATCCCGTCGTGGTCCATCGGATCGATCGTCCAGCCGGCGCCGCACGCGCGAATCCGTTCGCCGAGCGCTCCGTAGTACGCGCCGATAACCGGCAGCCCGGTCGCCAGCGCCTCCGACATCACGATCCCGAAGGTCTCCGCGTACGGGCCGGGCAACAGGACGATCTGGATGCCGGCGCGTCGCAGCAGCTCGGGAAGGAATTCGTTGTCGTACGCGCCATGGGTGTGCAGGTCCGGGGACGCGGCCTGCTTCAGATCGCCGAAGTGATGGATCTCGATGCTCGAATCGCTGAAGGCGTCCGCGAGCGAGTTCACCGCGTCGAGGCCTTTCTTCGCCCAGCCCATACCGACGAAGGCGACGCGCAACGGCTCGTCGTAGATCAGTGCGCGATCGGGCTGCGATGCGCGCCGACCGAGGCGGATGACGGAGCCGTGTTCGATGACCTCCATGCGGTTCGGATCGGGCTCGTACACGCGCATGAAGTAGTCGGCGGCGTTCTGCGACGCGAACACCCAGTGATCGACGGTGTCGAGGCGCGCGGCGACCGTCGATCGAAATTCGTTCAGATACGAACGCGAGAGGTTCGTGATCATCGGCGACCCCGGCATCGGCGCCTCCGCGACGACTGCGAGGCAGCGATCGCAGGTCGTGAGGTCGTCCGGGATTCCACACGGTTCGACCTTGCGATACAGCAAAGAGAAGTTCGGGCACGCCAAGAAGAGGTCGTGCACCGAACAGAGAACGGGCCCGTCGAAATCGGCAAGTACGGCGAGCGGTGCGATCGAGTGCCCGATCAGGTTGTGCACGTGCACTGCATCGAACGTGAAGAGATCGAGCGCCATCTGCAAGGCGGCGCCGGCCATCTCGTCATCGATCCGCGTGACATGACGCGGGCCGCCGGGGAGCAAGAACCGCTCGATCCGTTTCGCACGATCCGGATGCCACCAATGTGTCTCGAGCGCGAACCCGGACGGCACGGGGAAGAAAACCGAGAAATCGAACTCGGATTCGAGTGACCGCATCAACGCGTCGAGGAACTTCTCCGTTCCGCCCGTGTCGCCCGGAGCACTGTGCATGATGTGAAGGATGTGCGGCCGTGTGGAATCGCGCTCGTACAGACCGAGCTCGAGCGCCGCGAACGACACCCGGGACGGATCCTGCGCGCGCTCGCGCATGTTGGTCGGGCGGAAGTAGGGATAGCGCTCATCGAGGAGGCGCGAACCGCGGGCGAGGCCTTCACTCTGCTGGTCACCGAACGATCCGCCGCCGCGATGGAAGACGAACGTCGAATCGTCGACCAGATGGCGGAGTCCGAGCCGAGTCGCCCGCAGGCAGAAGTCGACCTCCTCCCCGTAGCCCTTCCCGAAGGTCTCCTCGTCCAGGAGACCGCACAGGTCGAGGGCGCGGCGCGTGATGTACATGCAGAAGCCGACGCCCGTGATGACTTCCGGGAGCAGCCGTAATGACGTCGCGCTCACGAACTCGGCGCACTCTTCGATCTGCGGATTCGGTCCCTCCAACTCGAACGCGTGGATGACGGTTTGCGGCAACGTGCAGATCGATCCACTGCTCGTCACCGGCGTGACCGTCGCGACGTCGGGCCCGGCCGACGCGGCGGCGCGCAGGCGGTCGAGCCAGCCCGCGGTGACGGCCGTGTCGGCGTTGAGGATCACGACGTCGCCGGTCGCCCGGCGGAGGCCGCGATTGACGGTTCCGACGAATCCGAGGTTCTCCGGGTTCGTGAGCAACGTCACCGGGAACGGCAGCCCTCGGGTGCGGAAGCCTTCCAGGTAGGTGCGCACCGCCGGCTCCGGCGTTGCATCGTCGATCAGCACGAGCTCGAAGTCGATCTCGGTGCGCGCGGCGTGGGCCACGACGCTTTCCAGGCAGCGCGTCAGGTCGTAGATGCCGCGATAGACGGGGACGATCACCGTGACCGAGGCGCTCACGATTGCGCCTCGTATTGCGCCCATCCGAGCACGCGATTCACGGTCATCCGACACGCGGACGAGCCGTGCACCGCGCTCGCCCACCGCCGAGCCTCCGCACCGGCGCCCGAGCGCGCGCCTTCGTCGTCGAGTAGTCGGCTCAGCGCTGCCGCCCAGCCTTCGGGCTCGTCGGCGCGGGACACGACGAGCTTGTTCCCGGCGATTCCGTCGAGGCTCGGTCGACCCTCGGGCGGAAGAACGCTCGGAACGCCGGCCGAGCTCGCCTCGAGGAGCGGTCGGATGTCATCGACTACGTCCCCGCCGACCAGGCGCGGCGTCCAGACGTGGAGCGCCCACGCCGCGATCAGATCGGGCTCCGGTTCGAGCTCGGACACGATCGAGACGCGCCGATTCCGGCGCAGCCCGGCCGGAGCACGGTCGGGGTCGCCGATGATGTCGACGCGCAGGTCCGGCCGATCCGCGAGCAACTTCGCAATGCCGTCGCCGACCGCATCGACATAGGCGGCGACCGGCTCACCCGCCCAGCCGACGCACCAACCGATGCCCCGATCCCCGTGCACGTGCGCATCGGCCGCAGACGACCGCAACGCCGCCGTCCGGGCGCGCGTCAGCATCGCAGGGACGGTGAGCGACGGGAGT
The DNA here is from genome assembly GCA_030839105.1 of Actinomycetota bacterium. Classification (GTDB taxonomy): domain Bacteria; phylum Actinomycetota; class Acidimicrobiia; order IMCC26256; family PALSA-610; genus PALSA-610. The sequence continues at coordinate 1,991 of JAUZEI010000185.1, read as the reverse complement.
TGCATCCGGGTCAGGGCCGCGCGCCCCGATTCCGTCGCTGCGATCGCGCAGCCGCACTCCCGTGCGAGCCGGAGGACTTCCGGCGAAACCGCGACCGTCTCGTGAGCCGCGTCGGCGGCCGCGGCGAGCGACGCGCCTTCGACGTCGAGCACCGTGGCGAGGCGGCTCGCCTTTCGTGTCGTGATCAGCTTGGTGATCGCGGGCGACCGGTCGACGCCGGCGAGAACGACGAGTGACGCGTCGCGCGCCCCGGCGGGAAGCTCCCGTTCGGCCGAGGCGGTCGCAACGCCGATCCCGGCCGCTTCGAGATGATCGACGAATCCGGCCCACCGGATCGTCGTAGACGCGGCGCGCTCACCGGTCACGATCAGACAAGTCGGGCGGCTCGCGGCTCGGGTGCCCGCCCAGTTCTCGCGTACGACACGCGGCGACGCAGCTTCGTCCGCGGCCGCGTCGGTCGGTGGTGCAGGCTGCGGACCGGAGCTGAGCCGGGCGACGAGACGCGCAAGCTTTGGTGCACCGATGCGCGGGCCGATTTGCGCCCGGACGCGTCCGCGGGCGCGCGCGATCTGCCACGAGACCAGGCGCTGCGTGATTTCGACGTCGTCGATCATCTCGATCACCACGGTTGCGCGGTTCGACGCACACCACTGCGCGGCTTGCGCCGCGGCGCCGGCGTCGAGCGCGACGATCACGTCCGGCGCAAGGGCCTCGACGGATGCCGCGCCGACGAGGCACGGTCGCGTGAGATGGAGCCCGTCCCCGATCCACGGAACTGCGAGCCGGCCCTCGACCTCACGTCGAACCAGGCGGTTCACCATGCGCCGGGCCCAGTCGGCCTTCACCGGATCGGTCTCGGTGGCGGCGAACACGACGACGGGACGGCGAGGAAACGGCGGACGGCCCTCGGGAGATGCGTCGAGGAGAGCGCCGAGGGGCGTCCAGGGATCGTGCACGTGCGCGCCGGGGTCGACGGCGACGCGCCCGTCGGCGGCGACCAACCCGTCGATCACCTCGAACCGCGAACCCGGTCGCAACAGCACGGCACCCCGCACCGCCGCGGTCGACGGCGCGACGGCAGCGCGCGGTTCGAGCGAGCGCCACTCCGCGAGCACGCGGTAGCTCGAACCCGGCGGAAGCTCGCCGACTTCGCCCGCGACGCCGATGACCTCGGGTGGCTGCAGCTGCAGCTGGCGCGCGAGACGTTCGCGCGCGACCTCGTCGATCACCAGACCCTCTGGAACGACCAGTCGGCCGTCGGTCACTTGCCCCCCACTGCTGTTCGTTCCGGGCTACGTCCGCATCGCGGAACGCGCGTCCGGGATTCGCCTCGTTGCGTCCCGCTCTGACAGCGTAGAGAGAACGGAGCGAACCGTGCCACAGGCCCGATCACGCCGATCGTCGGGCAAGATATGGTCGTTGTTCGTCGGCGTTGACCCGAAGGAGCTTGGCGGATGGGCGAGCGCGAGCTGCCACTTCCCACGTTTCTCATCATCGGCGCGCAGAAGAGCGCGACTCGTTGGCTACGACTCAACCTCGGTCTGCACCCGCACATCTTCACCGCCGATCGTGAAATCGAATTCTTCAACAGCGCCCAGAACTTCGACGGCCGGGGCATCGCCTGGTATCGGCAACAGTTCGAGGGCTGGGACGGAGAACCCTTCGTCGGCGAAGCGACGCCCGGTTACATGTTCTGGCGTCATCGACCCGTCGTTATGACCGAGCGGATCCAACGAAGCGTCCCCGATGTTCAGCTCATCGCAATACTGCGCAATCCGGTCGAGCGTGCCCAATCGGCGCTGATTCACCACATCGAGGGCAAGTCGCTGCCGCCCGACACGCAGCTGCTCGATTTCGTCTACGAGAATCCTCCAGAGACGGAACGCCTCGGAATCATCGCGGGCGGTTGGTACGCAGCAAGTCTGGAGCCGTTCCAGGCGGCCTTCGGTGAGCGCTTGTTGGTCATGCTGCACGACGATGCCGACGACGAC
>JAUZEI010000158.1 GCA_030839105.1 Actinomycetota bacterium | reverse complement strand
GGTCAGTGGTGTCCGAGGACGATGGATGGGAGCGGCGCCGCGATGAACAGCAGCATGATGGGTGCGAGGATGGCGATCGTCGGCACGAGCATCGCGGCGCGCCGTTTGACGGCGTCCTTGTGCATCTGCTCGCGGCGAGCATCACGGATGTCGCTACTCAAGGCGAGCAGCCCACCGCCGAGATCGACACCGCGCTCGACGCCCGCCGCGAGAAGCTGATACGTACGCGCCGCACTTGGTTCGGGAGTGAGCTCCGCGGCTCGCCGGAACGCGTCCGCCTCGCCGACGCCCGCGCGCGTCCACGTCAGGACGTCGGACAATTCGTCGACGACCGCGCCCCGACCCCGCGCCACGACGCGCTGTACGGCCTGCATCGCGCCGGAACCCGTCCGCACCTGCATGGCGAGAAGGTGGTTCACGGTGTAGAGCTCGAGCCGGATGCGTTCCGCCCGGGTCGCGATGGCGCGCTCGAGTCGGCTGCGCGATCGGCTCACGCCGAAGACGAAACCGGCGACCGCGGCGACCAGCACGATGAGCGGTGTCTTCAACGTCGTCGCAGCTGCGACAGCTGCGGCCGCGGCGAACAGCACGGCGTGCGCGAGCTGGCGAACGCGGTAGCGCTCGGGCGTGAGATCGTCCATCGCCGCCTGCCGAAGCAAGCGGGTGAGATGCGCGTCGCCGCGCGACTCGAGCGTGCGGCTCAGCCGCCTCGCCGCGGCGCGGAGGGCGGGACCGAACAGACGCCCGAGCGTGGCGTCGTCGCGGCCAAGGGATTCGTGGGTCGAGCTCGGCTCCGGAAGATGACCGAGCGCGGAGCGGGCGACCACGACATAGGGCCGAACACGCGGCGCGAGGCGCCGCGTCGGCGGGTGGATCATTCCGGCCAGTCCCGCGGCTCCGGATCCGACTGCACCGGCGGCGACGAACGCGAGGACGTTCATCGAGACGCCGCCGGCGCGCCGAACACGCGCTCCTCGTCCGCGTCTCGTCCGAGTCGACGGAGGAACGCCATGCCGACGCCGGTGAGGCACGCCGCCACAACCAAGGTCGCGAATCCGCCACTCGACCGGTAGAACTCGCGAAACGGTCCGGCCCGCGCTGTCAGCGCGACCAACACGAACCACGGCAGCACGACGACGGCACGCGCGTTGATGCGCATCTCGAGTCCCTCGGTCTCCAGTGCGTCGAGAAGCTTGAGATCGCGGGTCGTGGTGTCGACGAGATCTTCGAGCACGCTCTTGACGATCGGACCGCCGCGCTCGTGCGCGAGTAACAGGACCTCGATGACACGATCGCTGGTGGGGTCGGCCAGCTCCGCCTTGACGACCTCCAGCGCGGGGCCCGTTCCCACCACTCGGGCGAGCTCCGGGAAGCGCTCGAACGCGACCCGCAACGCAGTGGGTCCGGTCGTGGCAAGCGAGGTGACCGACTGCGTCAACGAACGACCGGCCGCGATCGACGCGCCGATGTCGCGCAGTCCGTCGGGCCACGCCGCTTGCACCTCCCGCATCCGGAGCCGCCGACGGCGCGCGAAGTAACCGCGCGGAAAGCACGCGACCGCGATCGAAGGCACGAGCGCGACGAATACCGACCCGGTCAGGGCGACGAGGATCAGGAGCGCCAGGAGACCGGCGGCGGTGCTCCCCGCCCAGAATCGAACCGGCGTGAGACCCGCGCCCGCCTGCTGCAGCCACAAGCGGTCGCGTCCGCGCCGAGCCGCGAAGGCGGGCTTCGGGAGGCGCATCGGCGGAAGCGTGCCCATCAGCGCACCGGCGGCCAACGCGCATGAGAGGCCGCTGAGGCACGCGGCAAGGATGCTCATCTCGCACGCCGTCCGTGTTCGAGCAGCCGGCGCAGACCGTCGCCTTCGGGGAGGACCCGGTCGATGCGTCGCTCGAGACCCGGGGGCAGGACACCGGTCCATTCCAGGGGTCGACCCAGGCCGTCGCGCACAAAGATCGGCTCGTACGTCTCGCCCGCGCTCAGGCTCGGCATCACCGCCGCGATCTCGGTGACCTGGCGACGGACGTGGCCATCGGCGCGGGCGCTGTCGTCGCGGTCGAGGTGTACGACCAGATCGAGCGCCTCGACGAAGATGCGGCGCACGATGTGCTCGGTCACGTTCTCGCCGGCCATCAGTGCGGCATTGACCAGGGCGTTGACCGCATCGTGCGCGCTGTTGGCGTGCAACGTACAGAGGAATCCACAGCCCGCGTTGATCGCACGCGTGAGCTCGAACGCCTCCGCGCCGCGCACCTCTCCGACGACGATCCGGTCCGGACGCATCGCCAAGACAAATTTGACAAGATCGCGGAGGCTGATCTCGCCGGTGCCATCGAGTCCCTCGGGTCGCACTTCGTAGTAGCCGCCGTGCAACACCGGGACCGCCAACTCCCTGATCTCCTCGCAGCTACGAATGCAATGCGACGTCGGTACGGCCGAAAGGAGCGCCGCAGCCAGCGTCGTCTTGCCTGCGCCCGGCTCGCCCGAAACCGCGATCCGGCTACGGAGCTGCATCGCCGCCCACAAGAAGTCGGCGGCCTGCACCGTCAACGCGTCGCGCGCGACGAGCGCGTCGAGCGTGACGTCGCGCACCGTGTACCGCCGAACTGTCGCGGACAGGCGATCGGCGACGGGCTCGATGGCCGCGGTGAGTCGGGCGGTGCCGTCGAGCACGCGCGCCTGCACGAGCGGATGCTTGGCGTTCAGTTGTCGCTCGGTCGCGGCGAGCAGGCGGTCGACGATCTGGCGGTTCTCCCCTTCGGTCGTCGGCTCGGTCAGGCCGTGCAACCGCCCGTCGGCATCGAGATACGTGACCCGCGCGCCCTCGACGAACACCTCCTCCACGTCCCGCCGCGCGAGCAGCTCGCTCAGCGGGCCGAGTTCCGCGATCGAACGCAGGACCCGGCGCGCCATCTCCGGCGGATCCCCCAGCGGCACCTCGTCGCCGAGACGCGCCCGACGTTGATACTCGTCGACGGCGCGCTCGATCTCGACCTGCACCTCGCCGATCTGCGCCGCCGGCTGCAGCCGCCGACGCTCGATCCCGGTGATCGCGTCGCGACGGATGATGTCGTAGGCATCGGTACGCGTCGTCACGACGCTCGTTCGAACGACGCGTCGGCGACGACGCGAGGATGTTCGGCGACCTGCCGCGCGAGTTCGTCGACCGCGCGGGTGAAACCGCCCCTGGACACCGTCGTGCCGTTCCAGGCGGCGTCGCCGACACGGGCGTCGTTGGGAACGAAGACGACGCCGATGGTCGGCAGAGACGTGCTGATCTCCTCGAAGAGCTCGGCGCGGCGGAACCGGGCCGCAGGGGCACGGTTCACCGCGACCAACAAGGGAACACCGGGTGCCAACGCGAGCGCCTCGACCGCCCACCCGAGCAACCGCGCGACGCCGTGCGGCGAGGCGTCGCAAACCGCGACGACGATGTCGGCCTCGCTGACCATCGCGCGTGCGGTCGCGAACCGAGCTCGGATGGACGCGGTTGCCACGTCTTCGAGCATTCCTGCGCCATCGACCACGACGACTGAGTTGGTATCGGCCAGACGTTCCACGACCCGCACGATCTCGCCCGGTCGCAGCTGCGCCCACGCGCTCGCGTTCGGCAATCCGGTGACGAGGCGCAGGCGCGACCCCGGCTCCACCACCACGCAGCGGCCGAGGTCGCCGCGTCCGTGCTCGACGGCGTCGATTGCCGTCCTCAGGTTGGGTTCGAGCGCAAGGTGCAGCCGTGGCGCGACTGCAGGTGCGACGTCATCGACATCGACGAGAACGGCGCTCATCCGCCGGCTGAGGCCGAGCGCGAGCTCGACGGCGATCTCGGTGCGACCGACGCCCGGCGGACCACCGACGGTGACGAGGCGGCCGGAACGAGATCCCGTGACGACGAGCGGCGTCGAAGGGTCGTTCCGGCGACCCGCCACCGAGCTGATCGCGCGTACCAATGCCTCCGGTCCCGCGTCCGACTCGACGAGGGCGTCCACCCCGAGCGCAATGAGGTGATCGCGGCTGGCGACCTCCTCGCGATCGTGCACGCCGAGCACCGCGCGTCCGTTGGCGCGCACGTCCGCCACGAGAGCCCGCGTCAATGCAGGCCAGCGATGCCCGGCAACCAATACGTCGTACGACTCCTCGAGTGCACCCTCCGGTTCGACGAGAAGTGTGCGAACGCGCGCACCTCCGTGGTCGGTCAGATGGCGATGCAACTCCTCGACCCAGACATCGGCAGTGAAAGCGAGCGCGACCTCGGGTTCTCTCACGGTGAGCCCGGTGACGAGTCAAGGCCGTGGTCGGTCGGCGGCGCGCCCGTCGATCGCACCAGGGTCACGGTGCCCGAGTCGATCGCAGCGGCGAGTTTCGGCGCCGTGGTGCGGTCGACGACAAGGGTGATCGTGACGTCGTCGGACGCACCGGACAGGGCACCGCCGCTTCGGCCCTCGATCGCGACGATCTGCGTGTTCGTCAGCACGTAGCGCGCGGTTCCGGAATCGTGGTCGACGGCAAGTACATCGACGCGATCGCCGATCGAGAGCTTGCCGCCGACGGCGCGGGCACGCGCGATGGAGAAACTCATGACGCGCGTCGACGTTCGCGCGTCGACCGCGCTCACGACGCCCCGCGCGATCAGTTCGCCCTGATGCACTGTGGTCGTGACGATGAGGTCGCTCAGCGCCGACACTTGGTCGGCGCCGAAGAGCGTGGCCAACACCGATGCCTCGACGTGTACGCGGGACACGTTGACCGTACGGTCACTGATCACGGTTCCCGGCGCGAGATCGTGCGCGGCCACGAGCACGGGCTGCGTGCTGTCGGCCGAACGCAGCACACTCAAGGTGAGCAGCACGCCGAGCGCGCCGGCCAACACCATGACGACGTGGCCCGTCGAAACCCGGGAGCTGAAGCCGCGCCGGGTACGACTCACGACCGTTTCCTGCGCGGTCCCCACCGGTTCTCCATCCCCGCCAACTTGCAGCTGTCCGTAGCTGCGGGCATGGAAGCAGACGCGCCGCGGATTCCCGCCATGCTCGCGGTCACGCATCCAGCAAGCCGGGACAAACTGGTACTGCTCACGGTCCCGCCGACGGCGAGGTGGCGCGGGGAACGAACCCTCGGGAAAGGTATTGCCGTGAATCCGGCCGCCCAGGAGCTTCCGACCCCCGACGACGTCGACCACCCGATCGGGCTCGGGCGCAAGCCCGAAGGCCTCGACGGTCGGCGCCGCAACCAGGTTGCGCTGTTGGAGCGCTACGGGCTCGAGCCGCACTCGCACGTCCTGGAGATCGGCTGCGGGGTCGGATGGCTCGCCTACGACCTCGCGGCGCGCCTCGGTCCCGACGGTTCGTACGCGGGCTTCGACGTGAGCCCGGAAGCGATCGAGTGGCTGAATGCGAACCTTGCGCCGCGGCTTCCCAACTTTCGCTTCGATCTGCTCGATGTCGCGAATCCGCGCTACCGGCCGGAGGGCCGCCAGATCGCGTCCGAAGTCCGGTTTCCGTATGCAGATGACGCGTTCGACCTCGTCTGCGCGTACGGCGTGTTCATGCACATCGCGCAGCTCGGCATCGAGAACTACCTGCGCGAGATCGCGCGCACGCTTCAAGCGGGACGGCCCGCGCTCGTCAACTTCATGGCGATCACCGACCTCGACCGCAACCCGCGCAACGGCAAGCGCGAATACGTCGAATCATCGCCCGGCGTCTACACCAATCGCCCCGACCGCGAAGGTTGGTCACTCGCGTTCGACGACACGCTCGTGCGCTCGATGATCGACGCGGCCGGACTTTCGATCATCGCCGCCGAAGAAGGCGGCTGGCACGGGCGGCGCACCCCGGCCGAAGGCGCGGTACCGGGCGCCGACCTCTACGTGGTCACGCCGCGCACGTGAACTCCGCCACACCCGAGCCGCAATCGTTGCGGTACGTGCTCAGTGCGGCCCGGGGATGATGTCGGTGCCCCCGATATTCGGGCGGGGCGGCCCCGGAGGAGCGGTCGGTGCGCCGGGCGGAGCCCACTGACCCGTCGGCGGCGCGGGAGGGGCTCCGTGCGCGGGCGGTCCATATC
>JAUZEI010000157.1 GCA_030839105.1 Actinomycetota bacterium | reverse complement strand
GAGACCCTCGATATCCATCGCGCCCCGGCTCGCCCAGTGCACCAACCGTTGCACGCGCTGCGCCGGGCAGTCGACATTCACGCAGTGGTGATTCGCCTCACCTTCGACACGCACGAGCGGCTGACCGCACTCCGGGCACTTCTTCGGGAACTTCCACGGCTTCGTCTTCGGAGGTCGCTTCGCCACGACAGGACCGACGACTTCGGGGATCACGTCGCCCGCCCGGCGCACCACGACCGTGTCGCCCGGACGAACGTCCTTGCGCGCGACGTCGTCCTCGTTGTGCAACGTGGCCATGCCGACATTCGCGCCGCCGACGAACACGGGCTCGAGCACGGCGAAGGGAGTGGCGCGGCCGGTACGGCCGATGCTCACCATGATGTCGCGCAGGATCGTCGTCTTCTCTTCGGGCGGAAACTTATATGCGATGGCCCAACGCGGCGCGCGCGACGTGAAACCCATCTCCGCGCGCTGGCCCAGGTCGTCGACCTTGGTGACGACGCCGTCGATGTCGTAGCCGAGCGAGTGGCGATTGTGCTCGATGTCCTCGATGAACGCGAACACGCCGTCGAGGTCGTCGAACGCCTTGATGTGCGGATTCACGGGGAATCCGAGCGCCTTCATCCACGCCAGCGTCTCCTCGTGCGTACGCAGGCGGGGCCCACCCTCTTTGATACCGAGTTGGTACGTGAACAGCGCGAGGTCGCGGGTCGCAGTGATCCCGGGGTCCTTCTGGCGCAGGCTGCCGGCGGCCGCGTTCCGGGCGTTCGTGAACAGCCGCTCACCGGCGTCGCCCTGGCGCCGGTTCAAGGCTTCGAACGCGGCGAGCGGCATGAGCACCTCACCGCGCACCTCGAGGAGCGCCGGAATGTCCTTGCCCTTGCCCTTCAGCTTCGGCGGGATGTCCGAGAGCGTGCGGAGATTCTCGGTCACGTTCTCGCCGGTGACTCCGTCGCCACGGGTCGCCCCGATGGTGAACACGCCGTCGACATAGGTGAGCGAGACCGCGAGACCGTCGAGCTTCGGCTCCGCAACGAAGCGAATCGGTTCGGTGACGAGTCTCTGCACGCGCGTGCCCCAAGCAAGCAGCTCCTCGCGCGAAAACGCGTTGTCGATCGAAAGCATCCGGAGCCGATGCGTAACCGGCGCGAACGTCGAAGCCGGACGACCGCCGGGACGTTGGGTCGGCGACTCGCTCGTGACGAGGGAAGGATGTTGGGCCTCGAGCGCGCGCAGCTCGCGCACGAGCACGTCGAACTCGGCATCCGCGACCTCCGGTTCGTCGAAGACGAAATACCGTTCGTTGTGGTACTCGATCAGCTCGCGCAGCTGCCGGACGCGTTCGACGACGTCGGCGGACGGACGCGCTTCGGACGATTTGGCTTCGGCGGGAGCTTGGGAGCGGCGGGCGGCCACCCGGGAAATCTACGCGCCGACGGCGAGTTTCGTTGCAGCCGCGTGGTCGTGCACGCGGTTGCCGATCTCACGCGCGAGCAACATCGCGTGCTCGGCCTGACTCGCACCATGGCCCGCGAGCCCGCACGCCGGCGAAACCAGTGCCTGGGTGCGCAAACGGATCGGGTCGCAACCGCGCCGGGTCAGCTCGCACCACGCGTCGAGCAGCGCCTTCCACAGCGGCTGGGCGTGCTCGCCGACGGGTCGGTGAGTGGGGATCGCGCCCCAGGTGACCCAACCGCCGCCGTCGAGGAACCGCGAGAGCGCCGACGCGTCGTCCAGGTCGAGCGCACCCACGTCGAAGTGCACCACCTGAGGTCCGGCGTCGAGGGCGAGGCGCAGATCGCCCTGTCCGCAGACATGGACGCCTGACATGCCCCCGCACGCCGCGAGTGCGGTCGACAGGAGGTCGGTCGCCGTCTCCCGCTCGATCGGACCTTCCGAATTCGTCCAGCACACGAGCGCGGGCTCGTCGAGGAAGCACACCAGGGCCGCTTCCGGAAGCTTGGCAGAGACGAGCTCGGCGATCGCCCCCGCCCAGGCGCGTGTGACCCGCGCCGCGAGCGCAAACGCGATCGACGCGTCCATCCCGGCCTCGACGTACGCGACTCCGAGGGTCAGCGGACCGGCGATCTGCACCTTGACGCGCTTGGGGAGACGCGGCTGTCGCGCCGCGACTTCGAGGAACGTCAACAACCCGGCGTGACGCGCGTCGTCGAACGTCGGATGCAACGGACCCAGCGGATCGATCGCGGACGCGAGCTCGATCGTGCCATCGTCATGTACGACGACGCCCGGGACCGCGCCGGCCCATTGCGCGACGACGCCCTCCCGTGCCGAACGCCACGGAAGCTGCGGCGCGGCCGGCAGCTCGGGCAGGCAGCGCAACGTGAGCGCGGCGGCCGCGTGCGCGTCACGATGCGGAAGACTGCCGATCGCAGTCGCCATTCCCGCGCCGATCGCCCCGCCGAGCACCGCATCGCCCATGAAGATTCGTAGGATAGGTCGACCCCGGCACACTCGACGAAGCGGAGTGCACGTTGATCTGGCTGTGGTGCACCCGCGTCATCTGGGCGCTCCTCCCCGTCACGACGGGAACCGCGCTGAGTGCCGCAACCGACAGTTGGTCCAGTCCCCCGGCGCGCACCGCCGAGCTCATTCTCTGGGCGTTGTGGGCAGTCGGGCTGTTCGGCTTGTTCGCGCCGCGACCGTGGGCTCTCACCCTGTTGCGCATCGTCGCGCCGTGTGCATTCGTGGTCGCGATGTTGTCGGTCACGTCGACCGGCGCCGCGTCGGCCGTGCTCGCGCTGGCGGGAAGCGGCTTTGCCGCAGTGTTCGCGCTCTCCGCACCGGTGGCGGCCGCCACCGCCAACGCACTCGCGTACGGTGACGAAAAACGCTTCACGTTGCGCGTGCCGATGCCGTTGTTACTCGGCCCCATCCCTGTCGCCGTGCTGGCCGCGGGGCTCGGCGCAACGACCGGACCGTTGCTTCTCGCCGACGGTCGCACCCTCGTCGGCGTGCTCGCGACGCTCGTCGGCATACCTCTCGCGGCGTTGGTGGTGCGTTCGCTGCACCCACTTTCGTGTCGCTGGTTCGTGCTCGTCCCGGCCGGCATCGCGATCGCCGATCCGCTGACGCTCACCGAACCGGTGCTCGTCCCGCGCGACCACATCGCGTCCGCCCGGCGCACGACGTCGGCCGCACTCGGCGAGGAGGCACTCGACCTCCGGTTGGGGACGCTCGCCGGCGGGATCGTGCTCGACCTGTCCGAGCCGGTGGAATTCGGACGCCGGCGCGGGCGCGGCAATTCCGAGGTCGTCGAGCCGAACCGGGTTGCGGTTGCGGTCGTCCGTGCCGACGCCGCCCTCGCTCAGGCGCGCACCCGCCGGATCAAGGTCGCCTGACTCCGGAGATCACTCCGCTTCGTCACTCCGCTTCGTCATTCCGCGACGAGGCCGCCGCCGCAGCACACGTCGCCGTCGTAGAACGCGACGACCTGGCCCGGCGCGACGCGCGGCTGCGGCGAGGCGAACACCACTTCGTCACCATCGACCGTCGCGGGCGCCGGGGTTCCGTGCGCCCGGAACTGCACGGAGATCGGCCGCCGCCGTGGGGGTTGCGTCCAGCGCACGTCGCGCAGTCGCAGACGATCCTGCAGCAGGGCGACGGGCGGACCGACGGTGACGGTGGCGGTGCCGGCCGCGATGTCGGTCACATAGCGTCGTTCGCCGACTGCGACGCCGAGCCCGCGTCGTTGTCCGATCGTGAAGGAGTCGATCCCGTCGTGCGCGCCGACGACCTCACCGTGCTGGTCCACGATCGGGCCCGAACGACGCTCGATGCGGGCGCTGAGGAACGCCTCGCGCCCGCCGCGCTTGATGAAGCACACGTCCATGCTCTCGCGCTTGTCGGCGGTGCGCAGGCGCAGGTCGCGCGCGCGATCGCGCACCTCGGACTTCGTCAATTCTCCCACCGGGAGCAGCGTGCACGCGAGCTCGTCCGGACCGAGCATGTAGAGCACGTACGACTGGTCCTTCGCCGGATCCGCGCCGCGCGCCAGTGCCGGACCCGCGGCGGTCTCGACGATGCGGGCGTGGTGGCCCGTTGCGACGAAGTCGTAGTCGAGGCGGCGCGCGCGTTCGAGCACGTGCCCGAACTTCATGGTGCGATTGCATTCGACGCACGGATTCGGCGTTTCGCCTGACGCGTAGGCGTCGACGTAGGGCGCAACGACGTTGGCATCGAAGTCGTCGGAGAAGTTGAAGACGTAGTGCGGGATCCCGAGCTGCGCGGCGACCCGACGCGCGTCCTCGACGTCGGAGACGCTGCAACAGCCGCTGTCGCTCTCGCCGCCCCACAGCTTCAGTGTCACGCCCGTGACGTCGTGGCCCGCGTCCAACAGCAACGCCGCGGCCACCGACGAGTCGACACCGCCGCTCATCATCACCATGACCCGAGCCATCAGCCGGCCCTCAGCTTGGCGACCACTTCGGGAACGATGGCCAGCGCGGCATCGACATCGTTGCCCGTCGACGCGTAGCCGAGCGAGAACCGGACCGACGACAACGCGCGGCGACGGGGCATGCCCATGCTCAGCAGCACGTGCGATGGATCCACCGCGCCGGAGCTGCAGGCCGAACCCGATGCGGCCATGACTCCCTGCTGATCGAGGGCGACCAACAGCGTCTCGGCTTCGACGTCGTCGAAGGTGCAGTGCAGGATGCCCGCGACCCGGGCGTCCGGCGTGCCGTTCACCGCGAATCCCGGTATCTGATCTGCGAATCCGCGCTCGAGCGCGTCCCGCAGCACAGCGATACGCGCCGTTTCCTCCGCTCGCCGATCGTGAGTGATCCGGAGCGCGGCGGCGAACGCGACGATCCCCGCGACGTTTTGCGTCCCGGCCCGCAGGCCCCGTTCGTGACCACCGCCGTCGACGAGCGGTACGAGCGGGATGCCGTCGCGGACGATCAATGCCCCGACGCCCTTCGGGCCGCCGAACTTGTGCCCGGAGAGCGCGACCAACGGGACCTCGGAGACGACCGGCGCGAAGTCGATCCACTGGGGCGCCTGGATCGCATCCGTGTGCAAGACGGCGCCCGGCGCGCGTTCCCGTACGAGGCACGCGATCTCGTCGACGGGCTGGCGCACTCCGGTCTCGTTGTTGACGAGCATCACCGAGACGAGCCCGGTGTGCTCGTCGACAGCGCCGGCGAGGGCTTCCAGATCGACGATGCCCGCTGTGCTCGCGCCGACCCGCGTCACGCGAAATCCCTCACGCTCCAGGCGCTCGCACGCCCCGAGAACGGCCTTGTGCTCGACCCCGCTGGTGACGATGCGGTCGAGACCCCCGTCGCGCGCCCGCGCGGCCCACGCCGCACCCTTGATCGCGAGATTGTCGGCCTCGCTGCCGCTGCCCGTGAACACGATCTCGTGCGGAGTGCAACCACAGAGCGCGGCAACGCTTTCACGCGCTTCCTCCAGCGCGGTCTTGGCCGCGCGTGAGGCGCCGTGTGCGCCCGAGGGATTGCCCGGATGCTCTGCGAGGAACGGGACCATCGCCGCGATCGCCTCGGGCCGCATCGGCGTCGAAGCCGCATGGTCGAGATACACGCTGTCCGGCACCCAACCAGGCTACGACCGGCGGTTCGGGAAGTTGTCCTCGGGTTCGCGGGGTTGTAACGCGGCGCGGGTGTTGTTGTCACACCTGGAGGAGATACTTCAACCATGAGCACGCGGAGTAGGACGATCAAGGAAACGGAGATCGGCGACAGTCAGCTGCGGTTGCTCCCAGGCGGTTCCACGGCCTCGGTCGGACGACCCGACTGGCAGCTCGACGAGCGCACGCGGTCAGTTGGACTTCTCGGGGTCGCTCAGGCCCGCGAAGTGCTCCGCCGGGCCCGCCCGCCGCAACCGAAGCGACCGGAGCCGATCCGCAAGGCCAGCTAGCACCGCTCGACCGCCGCGTCGGCGCTCACTCCCCTCCTCGTCCCGGCATCCGGGCCGGGAGGAAACGATGAGCACGAGCGACGAGGACGTCGCAACGGTCCGGCGGCGCCACGCCGCGGTTGTTACCCGTCGATTAGGCGACGACGGCGGACTGCTTTGCGGGCGGCGCGGTCTGCTGCCGGGTCGGGGTGCACTCGCCGCCGACCACCCTGGTCGGCCTCGATCCAGGACGACTTCCTCGCCCGTTTTCCTGCCCACAGTTGGCAGGATTTCGTGCGCCACGCGCCGGTTTCCCTGCCCACAGTTGGCAGGGTTTCGCGCGCCGCACGCCGGTTTTCCTGCCCACAGTTGGCAGGGATCGCGCCGGGTCAGTCGGAGAGGCGTTCGAGCAACTGGCGGGCGGCGGCGGTCGGTGAGGTGCGGCCGTGGACGACCTCGGCCTCGAGTCCGTTCACGTCGGCGCGTACCCGCGGATCGGCGCGGAGGCGTTCGAGCAACGTCTCGCTGACCTCCGACCACATCCAGTCGCGCGCCTGCTCGCCGCGCCGAGCGACGAGACCGCCCGACGTGCGCGCCAACTCCATGAACTCTTCGACGGCCGCCCACACCTCGCCGATTCCCTCACCGATCAGCGCCGAGCACGAGAGCACGCGCGCCGACCAACCGTCGGTGCGCGGTCGCAGCAAATGGAGCGCGTTCCCATAGTCACCCGCGGTATGGCGAGCGAGGTCGGCGAGGGCGCCGTCGGCCTTGTTGACCACGACGAGATCGGCCAGCTCGACGATTCCGCGCTTCACGCCCTGCAGGTCGTCGCCCGCGCCCGGTGCGAGCAGCAAAAGGAACAGGTCGACCATGCCCGCGACCGCGACCTCGGATTGGCCGACACCGACCGTCTCCACGAGCACGACGTCGAAACCCGTCGCCTCGCACACCAACATCGCCTCGCGCGTCCGCCGCGCAACGCCGCCGAGCGTGCCCTTCGACGGTGAAGGGCGGATGTACGCGTGCGCGGAGCGCGACAGCTCTTCCATGCGCGTCTTGTCACCGAGGATCGAGCCGCCGCCGCGCGTGCTCGAGGGGTCGACGGCGAGTACAGCCACCTCGTGTCCGGCGTCCACGAGATGCAGCCCGAGCGCCTCGATGAACGTCGACTTCCCCGCGCCCGGCGCGCCGCTGATCCCGACCCGGGTCGCCCCGCCCGTCGCGGGAAGCAGCTCGTCGAGGAGCGCGGCGGCTTCCTCGCGGTGATCGGCGCGCGTCGACTCCACCAGCGTGATCGCGCGGGCGAGGCATCGACGATCGCCGGCGCGCACCGCGTCGGCAAGCGCAGTCATGAGAACGAGATTGTCACGCGGCCGTGTTGCGTCGGCGCACCAAGGTCAAGATCTCGGACGCGGCATTCGGGATGTTGCTGCCGGGACCGAAGATCGCGGCGACACCTGCGTCGTGAAGGAAGTCGTAGTCGGACGCGGGAATCACGCCTCCGACTACCACGACGATCTCATTCGCGCCCTCGGCGCGCAACGCCTCGACGAGTTGCGGGACGAGCGTCTTGTGCCCCGCGGCCTGGCTCGAGATGCCGACCACGTGCACGTCGTTCTCGATTGCTTCGCGCGCCGCTTCCTCCGGTGTCTGGAACAGCGGACCGATGTCGACGTCGAAGCCCAGATCCGCGAAGGCGGTCGCAATGACCTTCGCGCCGCGGTCGTGCCCGTCTTGGCCGAGCTTCGCCACGAGGATGCGCGGTCGTCGGCCCTCTTCGGTCGCGAAGGCCTCGACCTCCTTGCGGATCCGCTGGAACTCTTCGTCATCGGCGTAGGCGCCTCCGTACACGCCCGAGATGGTACGGATGTTGGCCCGGTAGCGACCGAAGACGGCCTCGAGCGCGTCGGAGATCTCGCCAACGGTCGCACGGGCACGAGATGCCTCGATCGAAAGTGCGAGCAGGTTGCCGTCGCCCTTCGCGCCCTCGGTCAATGCGGCGAGCGCGGCCTCGACCTTTTGCGGATCGCGCTCGGCCTTGATCCGCTCGAGCCGGACGATCTGCTGGCGTCGCACTTCGGTGTTGTCGATCGTGCGCGTGTCGATGACCGATTCCTTGTCGAGCCGGTACTTGTTGACGCCGACGATCACTTCTTCACCACGGTCGACCCGCGCCTGACGCCGGGCAGCAGCTTCTTCGATGCGCAGCTTCGGCATGCCGGACTCGA
>JAUZEI010000133.1 GCA_030839105.1 Actinomycetota bacterium | reverse complement strand
GGCGCCTCAGTTATGGACTGCTCGCGTCTCGTCACGCCGCCGCGCAGTTCCGCGACGTACGCCGTGGCCAATCTGGGCGTCGGTGAGTTGCGGTGTCAATACGCGCGGCTCGCGGCGGTAGGAGCGCTCTTGCTGCTCCGGTCGGCGTTGCCGATTCGTGGCAGGTGCATCGTGAATGTGCTTCCCGCGGCTGTTGACTTAACCTCGATCGTGCCGCCGTGCGTTTCTACGATCTGCCGTGTGATGTAGAGACCAAGCCCGGTGCCTTGTACTTCAAGCTCTTGTGCGCGCTGAGTACGAAAGAACCGGGTGAACAGCTTTCCTTGGTCTTCGGGCGAGATCCCACAACCCGTGTCTCGCACCGAGATGTCGATGAAGTCCCCGACTGGTCGGGCAGTGATTTCGATCGATCCTCCCGGTGGCGTGAACTTCACCGCGTTGGTGACAAGGTTCAGGACGGCGCGTTCGAGTTGCTCCGGGTCGCCGCGCAGCGCCAGGTCGGGCGGGACGTCGATCTCGATAGTGAGATCACCCTTTGCCACCGCCGGTGCGACGTTCTCCTGGACGCGCTGAACCAGCTCACTCAGGTCGATCTCACTATCCGACGAACGGACGTTCTCGGACTCTGCGCGCGAGATCATCAGGAGGTTGTCGATCAGGAGCAGAAGCCGTTTGCTGTTGCGATCGACTGTGTCGAGCATCTGAAGCTCGGCTCCATGGTCCTGCGAGGTGTCGGCCGCGCCGTCGTCGATCAAGATTTCTACGTAACCGATGATGCTCGTGAGCGGAGCGCGAAGTTCATGCGACACTCGCGATAGGAATTCGCTTTTTGTCCTGTCGACATCTTCGAGCTTCTTGATCAGTTCGCGATTCAGCTCCAGTTGCGTGGCGGTTTGCCCGGCCGTAACGCTCATCTCAAGTGCGCTCGCGGCAGATGCCCGAGCGTTCTCAAGCACCGCCACGAGCGTTGCCTTCTCGGCAAACGTTGTGATGAAGGTGATTTCTGCGGGGTCGAAGATTGGTCGGTTGCGGAGTCGTGCGATGGTAAGTGAACCGATGACTTCGCCTCGGGCCTGCAGCGGTGCGACGAGCGTCGCACCCATTTGAGGCGGCCATCCAGCGGGGCGGAAAAACCGAGGGTCATCGGCTCCATTCTCGATGAGAACCGATTCGTGGTTGTGCATTGTGAATCCGGCCATCGAGCCGTGAGCGGGAAGAGAGCTGCCGGCAAGTTCGCCTTGGCCGAGCCCGTCGGCTTGGGCGACATGGAGGATGTTGTTGTTCTGTGGATCGGGCAGTACCAAAAGCGCGAGGTCGCCCCGGAGGGATTGGCGCGCTAGCTGAGTGATAAGGCGGAAGGTCTCGTCCAACGACTCGCCCGAGAACACGGCCGCAGAGACTTGGCCTATTGCGCTCTGGAACTCTTGTTCTCGGTTCGCAGCCAACTCGACTTTACGTCTGCGCGACGCGTCGCGGATGGTTGCGACGACCAGACCGCCGTCGGCGTCGGGAAGCGTGCAGATCTCGATGTCGACAGGGATCTCGATGCCATCGGCCCGACGCATGACGATGTGCTGGCGATCCGACATCGATCGGTGGCCTCCTCCGCCTGCCACGTAGGCCGAACGATGCGATACGTGACGAGCACGTCGGTCGCTTGGGACCAGCATTTCGACTGGAGCGCCGAGCAGTTCGTCTGCTGAGAAGCCGGCCAGGTCGCACAGGACCGCATTCGCTGCAAGGATCTGGCCCGTAGGCGACGCAAGCAAGGCGGCATCGGGCAACGCACCCAGGAACGATGTGAACTGCTCGAGTTCGGTGGGCATCTTTTCGAACGCGGTGGGCATCGCGTTCAAGCATCGGCCGCTCGCGTCACCGGCGCGTCACCAGTGCTGAATCCATGCCGCGGATCGGCTTGTCCGCCGGACCCGACTGTCGGAGTGCTCGGCCACTTCAGAGGCACTTGGTCGTCCGCACCGAATGCCCGCTCCGGGGCGGTTATGCGAGCCGCGATCGGCAGTGCGGGCGCACACGGCGACGATCGTCAGGCGTGTTGGGTGTGTCGTCGAAAGCCAACGAGGATGAAAGCTCCCCTTAGGCATCGGCTTGCGCGAGGAGTGCTCGTGCCTTCTGCTCCACGGTCTCGACCACATCGGCAGATTCGGCGATTCAAGTGTCGGCATGTCAACACGCTCGATGGCAGAGTTCTAGCTGCCGACCTTTAGGGTCGCAGGGCTTGTAGCCAGTATTGGCCGCTGACGGCGGCAACCCATAGAACGACCGTTCAGGTCCCCGCTGGGATCCTCGCCAGAACCTTGCGTATGAGTGAGGCACTCATGCCCGTTGGAAACGGATTCAACGTGTCCTCGGCGGTCAACAAAATGCCGACCCGGCCCTTCTGAACGACCACGATGTCCGCATACACATTCACGTTGAGACCCTTGGTCGACACCGGAACCGTGGCCCGGAGGGCGACTGTCCGGTCGCCAAGAGCATCAAAAGATTCGGGTGCGACGCTCGACTTGCCAATCTTGGCGTCTGACGAGGCTGCGGACTTCAATACGGTGTCAAGGTACCCGGCGAAGCAGGCGCCCGTGTTCGCACCAGACAAGAGGTCGAGCACCATCGCGACATCGGAGGGCTTCGTCGCTACTCCAACGGAGTTAGTGATCTGCTGGCGACTTGACGAGGTGAAGTCGGGTGAATCAGCACTCGCCGCACTTGCGATCAGCTTCGTTCCCGGCAGGTGCATACACGCGTTGAGTTCCTCGTCGGCCTTGGCATTCTTCTGGTCCTCGTGCGGCGTCGATGTCCACCCTGGGGGCAAGTCCGACAGCGAAAGGGCGAGATGATGCGCAAGTGTCACGTCAGCGGGATTCACGGGTGGAGTCGTCGCAACCGTTGTATCTCTGAACGCCGGGTTCGATGACGTTGAACCGGCCGCTCCACGCGTGGACGACGAACTGCTGCACGCAGAGGTAACGACGAG
>JAUZEI010000116.1 GCA_030839105.1 Actinomycetota bacterium | reverse complement strand
GAACAACTCGCGACCGGGCGTGTTCGAGTCTCGGAGGACGGAGCCGCATGAGCAGCCAGGCGCAGACCACAGGCACGGACCGCACCGAACAACTCGCGACCGGGCGTGTTCGAGTGCCGGAGGTCGGAGCCGCATGAGCAGCCAGGCGCAGACCACAGGCGCGGACCGCACCGAACAACTCGCGACCGCGCGTGTTCGAGTGCCGGAGGTCGGAGCCGCATGAGCAATAACTGGAGCTTCGTGATCGCGGGTTACTCCATCACCGCGGTCGCGCTCGGGGGCTACTTCACCTGGATCCGGCAGCGGTCCCGTCAGCTGCGTCGGAGCCAACGAGACGAGCGCCGTGACTGAGCCGATCAGTCCGCCGAGCCCGCCGACTGCGCCGAGCCCCTCGAATGCGGCACTCGTCCCGCCCCGGAAGCGCAATCGGCTGCGCTACGGGATCGTCGCGGTGGTGTGCCTGGCGGCGGTCGGCTGGATGCTCGTGTTGATGCAGAAGAACGTCGTATTCTTCAAGACCGTCTCCGAAGCGGTGCACGAACAGAGCCGCGACGGCACCCGCACGATGCGCATCGGTGGGGGCGTCCTGCCGGCGAGCATCCACCAGCGCGGTGACGGCGCCGACTTCGACCTCACCGAAGGCGGTGTCACCGTGCACGTGCATCACATCGGCAACGAGCCCGAGCTGTTCAAGGACTGCGCGCCGGTCGTCGCCGAAGGCCACTGGAGTGCGGTGGGTGCTTCCACATTCGATTCAACGCGCCTGTTGATCAAGCACGGCGCCGACTACACGCCGCCCAAGACCGCGACGCAATGTCCCGCGGATCCCTTCGGCAATTGACGCGATGAGAGCGCAACTCGGATACGGCCTGCTGACGATCGGAACCGTCGCCAGCGCACTCGGCCTGGCCACGGTCGCCACCGGGCTCGCGACCGGCCGGCGCGCCCTGCTCGAGACGGGCCGGCGCTACGTCGTAGTCATCCTCGTCGCCGTCATCGCGGCCTTCGTCGTGATGGAGACGGCGATGTACGGCCACGACTTCTCGATCAAGTACGTCGCCGACAACGTCGCGCGCGCGACACCCGGCCTCTACACCTTCACCGCGGTGTGGTCGGCGCTCGAAGGATCGATCCTGCTGTGGGCGCTCATCTTGTCGATTTACGTCGCGGTCACGACGTGGCGATTCCGCAGTCGTTCCGACGACCCGCTCGTCGCGTGGGCCACGCTGGTGCAGTACGGCGTGCTGCTCTTCTTCTTCGCGCTGATGTTGTTCGCGGCCAATCCGTTCAAGCAGGTGACGGGCGCGATCCCGCTCGACGGTGCCGGCCCGAACCCGTTGCTCCAGAACCATCCGCTCGTGGCGATCCATCCGCCGTTCCTCTACACGGGTTACGTCGGGTTCGCGATTCCCTTCTCCTTCGCGGTCGCGGCGCTCGTCACCGGTCGCTTCGGGGAAGGTTGGCTCGCGGCGGTGCGCCGCACGACGCTCGTCTCGTGGGGCTTCCTCACCATCGGCATCGTGCTCGGCGCGTGGTGGAGCTACGCGGTCCTCGGTTGGGGCGGCTTCTGGGGATGGGATCCCGTCGAGAACGCGTCGCTGCTTCCGTGGCTCACGGCAACTGCATTCATCCACTCGGTGATGGTCCAGGAGCGACGCGGCATGCTGCGCGTCTGGAACCTGTCACTCGTGCTCTCGACCTTCTGTCTCACGATCCTCGGGACCTTCCTCACCCGCTCGGGCGTCATCAATTCGGTCCACGCGTTCTCTCAGTCCAACATCGGGCCCTGGCTGCTGACATTCCTCGGAATCTGCGCGTTCGGCAGCGTGGCTCTGGTCGCGTGGCGCGGCGACAAACTCCGCTCGCCCGGTCGCATCGACTCCGCCGTCTCGCGCGAAGCCGCCTTCCTCCTGAACAACCTGCTGTTCGCCGGGTTCGCGCTCGTGGTGCTCACCGGCACCGTCTTTCCGTTGCTCGTCGAGGCCCTGCAGAACAAACAGGTGACCGTCGGCGAGCCGTACTTCACGCGCCTCGGCGTCCCGATCGGAATCGCGCTCCTGTTCCTGATGTCCGTCGGACCGGTGTTGCCGTGGCGCGCGGCGAGCAGTCAGGTGTTGCGCGACCGTCTCTTGATCCCCGCCTGGGCGGGCGCGGTGACGCTTGTGGTCGCGCTCGTTGCCGGCGCGCACGGCATCGCCAACGTCGGTGCGTTCGCGCTCGGTGCATTCGCGATCACGAGCATCGGTCGATCGGTCGTCATAGGTGTACGCGCCCGTAAGCGGTCGACCGACGAGGCGTTGCCGGTCGCGGCGGCGCGAACCGTCCGAAGCAACCCGCGTCTCTACGGCGGCCTGCTGGTGCACGTCGGCGTGGTGGTGGTCGCGGTCGCACTCGCCACCACCGGCGGGTATACGACCAAGAGCGAAGTTCAGCTGTCGCCGGGCGAATCGGCGGGCGTGCACGGGCACACGGTCACCTACATCGGACGCTCGGTCGAAACCTCCGGGCAGAAGACCACGATCAAGGCGCGGGTGAACGTGAGCGGGGTCGGTGAGCTCGCGCCCGCGATCTCGACCTTCCCGAACGCGGCGGAGGGCATCGGCACGCCCTCGATCCACACCACTCCGTGGCAGGACTTCTACCTCACCTTGATCTCGTCACCGACGTCGGGCCGGGTCACGATCGGCGTCCAGATCGGGACGATGGTGATGTGGTTGTGGATCGGCGGGCTGATCATGGCGCTCGGCTGCGCGCTCGCCCTGATCCCGGCGCGCAAGCGCGAAGTCCTGAAGGGAACCGTCGCCGGCGAGTTGATCAACGATTCCCCGCCGGCCCTCGTCGAGGC
Source organism: Actinomycetota bacterium (assembly GCA_030839105.1). Taxonomy (GTDB): domain Bacteria; phylum Actinomycetota; class Acidimicrobiia; order IMCC26256; family PALSA-610; genus PALSA-610. The sequence goes on along the minus strand of JAUZEI010000116.1, from coordinate 1,657 downwards.
ACGCAATTGACCCTCGCGCGGTTCCGGGTCCGTTGGATCGCGCTCGCGTTTGCGGTCGTGCTCGTGGCGTTCGGCGTCGTGCTCGCGGTCCAGACCAGGTCGGAACCGTCGATCCCGCGGCTCGTGCTCGAGCACGCGACCGCGCCGCAGTTGCATCTGAAGACGCTCGATGGGAAGGCGGTCACATCCGCGCAGCTGCGCAGCAAGACATACGTTGTCAACTTCTTCAACAGCTGGTGCATCCCGTGTCAGCAGGAGGCTCCCGCGCTCAAGTCCTTCTACGACCAACACAAGTCGGAAGGCGATTTTGCGATGCTCGGGATCATCATCGACGACAACGCGCCGACGATGCGGGGCTACGTGCGCGATCAAGGCATCGCGTGGCCGGTGCTCGTCGATCCGAATGGAAGCGCAGCGCTCGACTATGGCACCACGGGTCAACCCGAGACGTACGTCATCGCGCCCGACGGCGTCGTCGTGTGCGGCACGCTCGGTCCGTCGAGCGTGACGGTGCTGAACGCGTGGCTCGCGGCGGCGCGCGGCGGCCAACAATGCACGTGAGTCGCGTCCGCCGATGACCCGCGGCAAGCTCGTACCGTGGCTCGCGCTCGCGCTCGTCGTCGCCGTGGGGATCGTCGTGCTGGTAGTTCGCTCTCGACCCGACAGCTCGCCCGCGGCGCGCGCGGCCCGGCTCGAGCAACAGCTCGCGTGCCCGGTCTGTGAGGGCCAGTCGGTCGCCGACAGCAACTCGCCGCAGTCACGGGCGATCCGCGACGACATTCCCCGCCGGATCGCGGCCGGCGAGTCCGACGCGGAGATCCGCCAGTACTACGTCTCGCGCTACACCGAACGGATCCTGGAGACTCCGTCGAACTCCGGTATCGGCATCGTTGCCTGGGGCCTGCCCGCGCTCGCCGTCATCCTCGGCGCGCTGAGCATCGTCGTGGCCGTGCGGCGTTGGAGCCGAGCACCGCGCTTGAGGGCGACCGACGAGGATGAGGACATCGTGCGCCGAGCACGCGCGGAATCCGAGGCCGGCGACGTGCACCCGGACAGCCATCCGAATGACGAGGCTCCCGGCGACGAGGACGGCGCATGAGCGAGCAGAGCTCCGGGCGCGGCGGTGATCGCGACAAGCGCGACGAGCAGCGAGAGCACGAGGAGCTCGAAGCGGAGCGGGAGTTCCTGCTGCGCTCCCTCGACGACCTCGACTCGGAGCTACTCGCGGGGAACATCGACCCCGACACCTACCGCGTGCTCTACGACGACTACACCGCGCGCGCATCGGCCGTCATTCGCTCTCTCGCGGACGGTGTCGAACGTCGTACACCGGGCGCGCGGAAGGCTCCGGCACTTATGCGCGGGCTCACGATCGGCGGCATCGTCGTCTTCGCCCTGCTCGCCGCGTTCCTGCTGGCGCACGCGGTCGGTCAGCGCAGTTCCGGCCAGCAGATCACCGGTGACGCGCAGTCCAGCCGTACCACGACCACCGTCTCGCAGGCGGGCCAGGCTGCCGTGGCCAAGGCCGCCGCCGACGCGAAGCCGAACGACTACTCCGCCGCGATCAACTACGCCCGCACGCTCGTAGCGATCGATCCCACGGATGCGATCAAGGAGTTCGTCAAGGCGTCGACGCTCGATCCGAAGCAGCCCGAAC
>JAUZEI010000109.1 GCA_030839105.1 Actinomycetota bacterium | reverse complement strand
GGCAGCCGAGGTGCGGGTGAAGGCCTCGGAGCTCTGCTACAAGTCGATCTCGTTCGACTCCACCGAGGACAAGAAGCACATCGACCTCTCGGCCGAGCCGTTGGTGCTCGTGTGCGCGGCGGGACTGCAGGGTTCCAACGCCGACGACGTGGCCAAGGAGATCGCCATCTACCGGGCCCACCGGGCCGCGCCGATCGTGATCGCCACCGAGGGTGAACGCCGCTTCGGTGCCGCGCTCGAGACCATCGGCGTGCCTGCCGTCCACCCCGATGTGGCCTTCGTGCTCTCGGCCATGGCCGGCCACCTCTTCGGGTACGAGGCCGCCCTCGCCATCGACACCTCCGCGCATCCTCTCCGTGAGGTGCGCGCCGCGGTGGCGGCGGTCGTGTCGACCGCAGCCCTGGATACGTCGTCGGGCGACGACCTGCTGGTGCGCCTCGCACCCGCGATCGAGAGTCCCACGGCCACGTTTCTCGACGGTCTGCGCGTCGGCAGCTACGACGGCGACCTCGAAGCCGGCACCGCGGTGCGCATCACGTCGTTGCTCCGCTACGCCACGGGACTGCTCCCGCTCGACGTGTACCAGATCGAACACGGCGCGGTCGGCACACCGAGTCGGGTCGTGGAAGACCTCACCGCCGCGCTCACCGCCGGGATCGAGGAGCTCACCCGACCGGTCGACGCGATCAAGCACCAGGCCAAGACGGTCACCGTCGGCATCTCCCGCTCCGACGAGGAGCTGCTGCAGGTCGCACTGGCGCGCGAGGTGCTCGCGGCCGGTGCCGCACGCGACGCGCTCAGCTACCGCGCACTCCGCACGCTCGTGTCGCTCGACCCCGCGGTCGAGCAGGTCATGGGCTTCACCCGCTATCGCATCGAGGGCGACCTCGCCGGCGACGAGGCGACCATCCACGTCGTCGACCGGGGCGGCATCTCGGTCGACCTCCGCTCTCGCACCGACGACGACCCGCGCCTGATCGGTACCAAGCACCGGGTGGCGACCCAGCGCGAGGTCACGGTGGCGCGCGGTCGCCGCGACGGCCGCACGATGGTGATCGTCCCCGAGGTGAAGGACAACGTCACCGTCGGGGTCACGTTGCTGCACGCGCGCTTCGCCGCGCGCCTCCCCGCCGACGTCGCCCGCACTGTGTTGCAGGGCTACCAGGGTCGCTACGGCGCCCGGCGTGACGCGGTCACCGCGACCACGCCCACCTTCGACGACGCGCGGCACGCCACCTTCGACCTCGTCGACCTCCTCCCCGAGCCGGTCTACGTCCTCGCCGATCGCTGGCGTTGACATGAAGATGGACGGCACGAACGCGCCCCTCGGGATCCGCGGCCTCGGCACCGACCTGGTCGAGATCGAGCGCTTCCGGCTCGCGCTGCAACGGCGGGCATCGCTCCCGGACCGGCTCTTCACCGACGGTGAGCAGCGCTACGCCTTCGAGCACCACGACCCGGTGTCGCGCCTGGCGGTCCGCTTCGGCGCCAAGGAAGCGGCGATGAAGGCGCTCGGCGTGGGATTGGGATCGTTTGCGTTCCGCGACGTCGAGGTGGTGCGCGACGACGACAGCGGCGCACCCTCGCTCGCATTGCACGGCGCCGCCGCCGCTCTGGCCGAGGCCCGCGGCGTACGCGCGTGGCAGGTGTCGCTCACGCACACCGACTCGACCGCCATGGCGGTCGTGCTCGCGCTCGGCTGAGACTCGGGTGGACGTCGTCCTCACCCCGGAGGCGATGGGCGCTGCCGACGCGCGCGCCATCGCGGCCGGCACGCCCGTGGAGGTGCTCATGGCACGCGCCGGACGCGCGGTGGCGTGGACCGTGCGGCGCGCCCTGCACGGGACGTACGGCCGGCGGGTCGTGCTCGTGTGCGGCAAGGGCAACAACGGCGGCGACGGCCTCGTCGCCGCGCGTGTGCTCGAGAGTTGGGGCGTGCGCGCGAGGGTCTTCGAGCTCGCGGAGCCCGTCGATCGTCGTCGCTGCGCACGGGCGCTCGCCGACGCCGATGTCGTCGTCGACGCGATGTACGGCACCGGGTTCCGCGGCACGCTCGACGGCGACGCCGCGTGGGTGGTCGACCAACTCAGGCAGTTCGACGGTGAGGTGATCGCAGTCGACATCCCGTCGGGGGTCGATGGCCGCACCGGCACGGTGTGGGGACCGCACGTGCAGGCGACGCGCACGGTCACGTTCGCGGCGCGCAAGCCCGGCCTCGTGTTCGAGCCTGGGCGTTCGCTCGCGGGCGAGGTCATCGTCGCCGACATCGGCATCGCCGTCGACGGTCTCGGTCTCGACGGCCAGGATCAGATCGGCCTGGTCGACGACACCGACGTGCGCGCGTGGCTTCCGGCCCGCGCGCCCGACGCCCACAAGTGGCAGTCCGGCGCGTTGGTGGTCGGCGGCTCGGCCGGCATGACCGGTGCGCCCCTGCTCGTGAGCCACGCGGCCATGCGCGCGGGCGCCGGGATCGTGTGGTGCGCGCTGCCCGGCGCCGAGACCGCGCGCCGGGCCGCGGGCGGCGAGGTGATCACCAAGGGCCTGCCCGCTGACGCGGCCGGCTTCCTCGCGCGCGGGGCGGTGGAGACGTTGCTCGCCGACGTCGGTCGCTTCGCCGCGATGGCCATGGGGCCGGGCCTCGGCGGCGGCGGCGATCCCGATCTGCAGTTCGTGGTGCGCGCGGTCGTGGCCGAGGCCCGTCCTCCGCTCGTGCTCGACGCCGACGGCCTCAACGCGCTGGCCGGCGACTTCACCTCGCTCCAGGCCCGCCGCACCTTGGGTGCGCCCGCTGTCCTCACCCCCCACGCGGGCGAGTACGAGCGGCTGATGGGCGCGCCGGTGGGCGGCGACCGCCTGGCCGCGGCCCGGGCGCTGGCGCAGCGGTCGGGCGCGGTCGTGCTGCTCAAGGGCCCGGGCACGGTGGTGGCGGCTCCCGACGGCGCGGTGGCGCTGAACCCCACCGGCGGCGCGGCGTTGGCGACCGCGGGGAGCGGTGACGTCCTCACCGGGATCATCGCCGGGTTCCTGGCGCGGGGCGTCGACGCGTTCCACGCCGCGGCGGCGTCGGCGTGGGTGCACGGACGCACCGCCGACCGGTTGGTCGAGCGCGACGGGCCCGGGCTCGTCGCAGGCGATCTCGTGGCGGGGTTGGGCCGTACGCTGCAGGAATTGGGAGTGAACCCGTGACCGGCGAGCCGCGCGGCCAGGACGAGGAGGCCGACGTGGGCCTGGCGACATCGGGGCGTGCCGTCTGGAGCGAGGTCGATCTCGACGCGATCCGCGCCAACGTCGCGGGCCTGCGCACGGTCGCGGCGCCCGCAGCGCTGCTCGCAGTCGTGAAGG
>JAUZEI010000520.1 GCA_030839105.1 Actinomycetota bacterium | reverse complement strand
GGTCGATCGACGACTCGGGGCCGCACGAAGCGCGTGATCAAGACGGTCGCGCCGAGTACCGCGGCCAGCCCGGCGGCGACGGTGAGCACGAGCGGGATCGAGACGTCGAGGAGCTTCGCCCGGTTGGCGACCTTGAACAGGCTGTGGGGCACCATGCCCTTCAGCTGGGTCTGGACGAAGTACGTCCGCGGGTTGTGCAGGTCGTACGCGTACGACCCCGACAACGCGAGCAGTGCCACAACGGTGAACGCGCGCTGGACGCGCATGGTGCGTTCGTCGTCGATCGCCGCTGACGCGAAGAACACGAGCACCACTATCGGTGCCAGCAGTAACGCGTTGCCGCGGACTATCAACATCAGGCCGACGACGAGACCACCGAGCACCGCGTGGCCGTAGGAGCGGTTCGCACGCGCCTGCACCACGAAGTACAGCGCGGCGATGAGCAGCACGGCGTACAGCGCCTCCGACACCGGGAAGAGCGAGAACCACACGGTGACCGGGTGCGCGACCACGAGAGCCGCGATGCCGAGCGCGGCGACGACGTGGAGACCGATGGCACGCGAGTACGCGAACGCGCCGAGCACCAACCCGACTCCCAGCGTGGGCACCGCCGCCACGGTGTGCGCCTGGCCGAACAGGAGGTTCGTTCCGGCGAGGAAGACGGTGAAGCCGTGCGGGAAGCTGGCCGACAGCTTGCCGGTGTGGGCCAGGATGTTCGCGGCGTTGACGTATTCGCCCATGTCGCCGGTCTCGAAGATGAAGTACGACGGACCCTGGCGGAGCACGAGCGCGACACCGACCAGCACGACCATCACACCCACGGCCGCGAGCACCTGCCGGTTCGCCGAAGGTTCGGCGGGGCCGACGCGTTCGGTTCCGCGGCCCTTGCGGATGAACAACGCGACGGACGCCACGATCACGAGCAACGTGAGCACGAGCACCGTCGGTCGCGAGTAGTGGCCCGTGCGCAGTGCCACCAGGCCGACGACCTCTTGCACGCCCAGCCCGATTGCGATCGACTCGAACCCGAAGCCGATCGGACCCGATCGGACGCGCGGCAAGTTCAGCGCGATCCCGGCGCCGCTCACTCCGAGAACGAGAAGCGCGGCGAGGGCGAGGAGCACGCCGCTCATTGTGATGGTCCCGAGATGGCGAACGACCCGGGAAACCATCTCGTCGTGAGGAACTCACGACTCCCTGCCGACATGTGCTCCCGACGCCTCCACGGTCTCGGTCCCGGGCAGCATATGCGGGGGTCACCCGCGCCCGTGGTACACCGACGACCGCTATCGGGTACGCCGCTCTTCGAGTGGGACGCTCGCGACCACTACCGCCAGCGACTGCGACGTGTACTCGTTGGGACGATGCGTCAGCGTGGGTTCGAGGAGCTTGTGGTTCACCGCGCGCCGGGTCGCTTCGATCTTCGCGTCGGGCAACGTCTGTTGCACATATCCGTACGACGACGACGCGACGAACATCGTGCGGCCCTGGGCGCGCCAGTCGCGCGCCAACCGGCGCAGCGCGTCGCCGTTCGCCTTTCCACGCGTGACACCGACCTCGGCGCCACACCAGCCGCGCAACGCCTGCGGTATCCAGTCGTCGATCCCGTCGGCTCGTGACGACTCGATCACCACGACCGCGGCGCGCGGGCCGATGTCGTCGCAGACCTGGTTGACGAGCTTCACATAGCCCGTTTCCTCGGCCATCGAGCGCACGCCCACCACGGTGTACAACGGGAAGGCGACGGCCACGATCGCGGCAACGACCGCGCCCGCGCGCGCGGCGCGCCACCCGCGCGTCGCCCGGCTCAGGCCCGCCAGGTAGGCGGCCATACCGATACCGAGCAGCAAAAGTGCGGGCAGCGCGCTCACCAGGAATCGACGCGTCACCCAGACGTGGTCGGGAACGGCCCGCGCCTTGTAGAGGTAGAGCAAGGAGCCCGGAACGAGCACGGCCAACGCGCTGACGGTGCGCAGCATGCGACCGCGCAGCAGGGCGCGCACGAGAAGGGCCGCACCGACAATCGCCAGCGCGAGGGTCAGCGGACCGAGATACCACGACATCCACGACATCGAGCGCTCGAAATAGAGACGGGTCGCATCCACCGCCACGTGTTCGGTCTTCTGGAGGCCCACGATCGCGCGGCCGTCACCGCGCACGATCTGTAGACGCGGCCGGAACGCCCACGTCGCGAAGCCCGAGACGGCGACCCCCACGGCCGCGGCCGTCGACAGCACCTTCCACGGCAGGCTCCGGATGTACGGGTATGCGAACCGCCACAGCGTGACGCCGACGATGCAGGCGCCGGCGGACGCGAGGCTCGCGAGACTCAGCTTGCGGACGTCGGAACGAAGGTCGGTGTAGTAGTTGCCGCTGTGCCGGACGACGTCGACCAGACCGAGCGCGAGACCGGGCGCGATCCCGGCACCCAACGCGATGATCGACGGCAGCGTGACCGGTCTCCGCTCTGCGGCCGGGCTGCGTAACCAGGCGACTGCGCACAGGACGGGTACGCCGATCAGGAAGACGATCGCGTCGATGCGCACCGCTTCCAGCGCGCCGAGAAAAAGCCCGGCGGCCAACGCGACACGCCAGCGCGGAAGGACCCGCGGCGTGACGAGTAGCCACAGTGCGGTGAACAAGAGAATCTGCGACGGGATCTCCGAGTAGGAGTCGCGCGAGAACGACACCTCGGGCAGGATGAACGCAAGCGCGAGCACCGCCGACAACGCGAACAGGGGCCGGCGCAGGAGTCGCCACGCGAGCACGAAGAATGCGAGCAGTGCGATACCGCCGAGCAGCTCGGGCGTGTGGAACAGGCCACTGTTGCCGGCGATCGAGTACGACTCCGCGAGCATGACGGGCAGCAGGTGCGCGAACTGGAACTGCAGCGATCCGTCGGGCATCTGGAACACAGCGGCCGAGTCGAAGCCGACAGTGGGTTCCTGCGCGAACGGACCGACGCGGGGCTTCACCGAGAGCGAGCCGTCGCGTGCGATCCAACGCCCGGTGTTTGCGTAGGAACCACCGTCGCGGTCGATGAGCACGTGCTCCGACACGTTCGACATGTTCCACGCGGTGATCGCGACGATCGCGACGACGCCGACGGTCGCGCAGACCCGTGCCTCGCGCGAAACCGTCGCGCGCGATGGCGTGGCGAACGCCGGGCGGGCGAGCCACACGATGAGCAACCATGCGACACCGCCGAGCGGGAACACGACGGCGGGCCGGTACCAGCCGTTGATTGCCAGCAGCAGACCTACCGAACCGAATCCGAGCACAGCTGCGGCCGGAACGAACGCGGCCACGCGGAGCCAGCCGGGCGGCCCCTCATCCGCTTCGACCACCGTTGGGTCTTGGGTGTCGGAGCCCGGCGACGCGGGAACCGTCTCGAGCATCATGCGAGATCGAG
>JAUZEI010000102.1 GCA_030839105.1 Actinomycetota bacterium | reverse complement strand
GCGAGTCGGTGAGGCCGTATCCGAGCGTCTGCGGGTTCTTGCCCTGGATCTCCTGATACGCGGCGCCGGTCTTCATGAACTCGCCGACCCACGCGAGGTCCGCGATCTCCGACTCGGTGAGCTCGATCCCGCTCGCGTCCTCGGGGAATGCGAGCAGCATGTTGGAGTGCAGGCCGACCATGTGCTCGGGGTCGATCGCCGCGAGACGCGCCGAGATCATCGCACCCCAGTCGCCGCCCTGCGCGCCGTAGCGGTCGTAGCCGAGACGGGACATGAGCGTCTTCCACGCCTGCGCGACGCGCTGCACGTCCCATCCCGGTTCGGTCGTCGGACCGGACCACCCGTAACCCGGTAGCGACGGCACGACAACGTGAAAGTCTTCGCGCAGCGGTTCGATGACATCGAGGAACTCGGCGACGGAGCCCGGCCAACCGTGGCTGACGATGAGCGGAAGCGCGCTCGGCTTGTCGGAGCGGGCGTGGATGAAGTGGATCTGCTGGCCGTCGATCTCGGTGAGGAAGTGGGGCCACCGGTTGAAGCGCTCCTCTTGCGCGCGCCAGTCGAAGTCGTTGCGCCAGTACGTGCAGAGCTCTTGCAGATAGTCGAGGTTCGTGCCGTAGCCCCAACCGCTGCCGGGAATCTGGTCGGGCCAGCGCGTGCGCGCGAGCCGGTCGCGCAGGTCGTCGAGCACCTCGGCGGGTACCTCGACTCGGAACGGACGGATGTCGTCGCTCGCCATCCGGCGACGCTACAACAGCATCTCGCTAGATTCCCAGGCCGTGGCTCTCGACCCGTTCGCTCCTTTCCGTCTCGACGACAAGGTCGCGATCGTCACCGGCGCGAGTGGCGGACTCGGAGCGCGGTTCGCGCGAGTGCTCGACGCGGCCGGCGCCAAGGTGGTGTTGGCCGCACGGCGCGTGGAGCGGCTCGAAGCGTTGGCGCTCGAGCTGTGCAACGCGCACGTGATCGGGTGCGACCTGTCGCTGGACGGCGCGCCGGAGTCGCTCGTCGCCGCCACGCTCGCGCACTACGACCGCGTCGACGTGCTCGTGAACAACGCGGGTACGAGCACACCCACGCCCGCGTTCGACGAGACGACCGAGAAGTTCGAGTCGACGTTGCGCGTGAATCTCGTCGCGCCGTTCGCGCTGGCGCGAGAGTGCGCCCGGGCGATGGTCGCGATGGAGACCGGTGGCACGATCGTGAACGTGGCGTCGATCTGGGGACTCGTCGGCGTAGGCCAGATCCCCGAGGCCGGGTACGCGGCGTCGAAGGGTGGACTGGTCAACCTGACGCGCGAGCTCGCCGCGCAATGGGCGCGGCGGGGCGTGCGCGTCAACTGTCTCGCCCCGGGCTGGTTCCGCAGCGAGATGACCGAGGGCCTGATGTTCGGCGACGAGAACGCGGAACGCTGGATGCGCCAACGCACCCCGATGGGACGCGGCGGCGAGGAGCACGAGCTCGACGGTGCCCTGCTCTACCTAGCGAGCGCGGCGAGCAGCTTCGTCACCGGTCAGGTCGTCTGCGTAGACGGCGGCTGGTCGAGCATCTAAGCCCGCAGTTTCACTGCCAACTGTTGGCAGCAATTCCGGCGCCTGGCGCACGTTTCACTGCCAACTGTTGGCAGGGATTGGGGCGGGGTTAGACGGCGGCTTTTTCGAGGATGTGGACGGCGCAGGCGGAGCCCAGGCCGATGACGTGGGTGAGGCCGACCTTGGCGCCCTCGATCTGGCGGTCGCCCGCCTCACCCCGCAGGTGCGTTGCCACCTCGTAGACGTTGGCGATACCGGTCGCGCCGATCGGATGGCCCTTGGAGATCAAACCGCCGCTGACGTTGACGGGGGTTTGACCGTCGCGCCAGGGCCCACGCTCGTCGATGAACTTGCCCGCCTCACCCGGCCGGCAGAGCATCAGGTTGTCGTAGTGGATGAGCTCGGCGGTCGCGAAGCAGTCGTGCAGCTCGACCAGGTCGAGATCCTGGGGCGACACCCCCGCCATCTCGTACGCCTTCTCCGCCGCGTTACGCGTGAGCGTGTTGACGTCGGGCTGCACCTGGGCGTGCTCCGTCCAAGGATCGGTCGTCAACGCCGACGCGCTGATCTTGACGGCGCGCTTCTGCTGATCCTTCGACAGCGTGCGCAGCTTCTCCTCGCTGACCAACACGACCGCCGCGGAGCCGTCGGTGTTCGGGCAACACATGAGCAGCGTGTTCGGATAGCTCATCATCTCGGCCGACATGACCTCATCGAGCGAAAACTGCTTCTGGTAGTGCGCGAGCGGATTGAGCGTCGAGTGTGCGTGGTTCTTCTCCGCGACCTTGGCGAACTGCTCGAAGTCGACGCCGCCGTTCTCGTAGGCGTACTCCATGCCCGCCTGCGCGAACACGCCCGGCATCAAGCCCGTGCCGAGCAGTCCTTCGACCTGCATGACGGAGCCGTAGCGGCCTTTCGGTTCGTACACCTTGCGGCCGCGGTCGCCCTTGCCGCCGGCGCCGAGCAAACCGCCCTTGCCCATCTGCTCGACCCCGACCGCAAGACCCATGTCGGCCTCGCCCGCCTTGATCGTGAGGAGCAC
>JAUZEI010000049.1 GCA_030839105.1 Actinomycetota bacterium | reverse complement strand
ACGAGCGCCGCGAGCTCGGTGGACGGGCCCTGCCGGCTGATGCCGGTGTACCGAGAACCGGCGAAGGGCGAGAGGTCGGCCACGGGGTTACTCCGGACTCCGGGGACTGGCGGGAATGCGATTGGGTTGTACCACAGGTAACCCCCGAACTCATGAGAGTGGGGAACCGCCAAGGAGGCGAAACCGCATGACAGCATCAGGGCACTACGACGCCTACGCCGCCTTTTCGCAAGGCATGCGGCTCCTCGCGGACGGCAACGCGCACGCGGCCGTGATCGCGTTGGAGCAGGCACGCGAGCTCGAGCCCGCCAAGGGTTCGGTGCGCGAGGCCTTGGCACGGGCGTACTTCCGGACGGGCCGGTTCGCGGCCGCCGAGGAGGAGTTCATCGCGACCCTCGACATCGAGCCGGTCAACGACTACGCGCAGTACGGCGCGGGTCTCTGCCGGCTGAAGGCGGGTGACCGGGCGCGGGCGCGGGGTCACCTGCGGCTCGCCACGGTGATGCGTCCCGACAACGCGGACTATCGGGCGGCGCTCGAGCAGGTCATCGAGACCGACGCACCGGAGATGATGCCTTCGGACGACGCGCCGCCGGAGGACGAGCGCCGTGCATGAGCGCCGCGGGTCGAGAGCGCATGAGCCGGCGTGACTGAGGCGGCCGACGGCCGTCCGGTCGTGTGCTGCGACCTGGACGGCGTGGTGTGGCGCGGCGAGACCCCGATCGAGGGTTCGTCCGCGGGCATCGCGCAGTTGCGGGACGCCGGCCTGCACGTCGTCTTTCTGACGAACAACTCCAGCGGCCGGGTGCACGACAATCTCGCGCGCCTGGCGGCGGCGGGTGTCGACGCCGAACCCGAGGATCTCGTGACGAGCGCGCAGGCCGCGGTCGCGCTTCTCGCGCGAGATCACTCGGGCCCGGGCACGAAGGTGCTCGCCGCCGCGGCCGGTCCCGGAGTCGTGGAGGCGTTGCACGCGGCCGGGTTCGAAACCGTCGACTCGGGTCCCGCCGACGCGGTGCTGGTCGGGTGGAACCGCGACTTCGACTTCGAACGACTGCGCCGGGCGTCCGACGCAGTGCGCGGTGGTGCACGTTTCATCGCGACGAACCTCGATCCGACCTACCCGGGTTCGGACGGCTTGTTGCCGGGCGCGGGCGCGCTGGTCGCGGCAGTCTCGACCGCGGGCGGCCGCCGGCCCGAGGTCGCCGGAAAGCCCGAACCCGCGATGGCGGCGCTCGTCCGTCATCGCTTCGGTGATCCGGTCGTCATGATCGGCGATCGTCCCTCGACCGACGGCGCCTTCGCGGCCGTCCTCGGTGTCCCGTTCGCACTCGTGCTCTCCGGGATCGTCGGGACGGCCGGGGAGGAGCCGATCCCGGAGCCGCCGCCCGCGTTCGTGGCCGAGGATCTCGGCGAGCTCGCGCCCCGGCTCGTCGCCGCGTTCCGCCCCGCGTCGAGGTAAGCGCGGGCTCAGAAGCGGAGTCGGGTGGTTGGGATTCGGCGGGGGAACCCGGCCGTCCGCGCGAGCACCAGTGCGACCAGCGCGCCGAACAGGAATCCGCCGATGTGCGCGAGGGTCGCGACGCCGCTCGACGACTGGGTGAAGAGCTGCAACACGAACCACAGGCCGAGGACGACCACGGCGGGAAGCCGAAACGGGAGGAAGAAGAAGGGCGGAATCACCGTGAGGACGCGCGCCCGCGGCCACCACACGATGTACGCGCCCATCACCACCGCGATCGCACCCGACGCACCGAGGAACGGCGACGTCGAGTCGAGGTTACCGACGATGTATACGAGCGACGCGACGATGCCGCCGACGAGGTAGAGCACGAGGAAACCGATCCTGCCGAGTTGATCCTCGACGTTGTTGCCGAAGATCCACAGGAACAGCATGTTCCCGAGCACGTGCAGGATCGACGCGTGCAAAAACATCGAGAAGAAGATCGACAGCCAGATGTTCTTGTGGGGGAACGCGGTTTGCGGCACGGTGATCCCGGCGGCGGGGATGGCACAGCGGCCGGACACCGCCGCGGCCGATCCTTCCGGCACGACCACGACCGGTTTGCCGGTGTGCACCTCGCACGGCACGCCTGCCCACTTGTATTCGAACAGGGCCTCGGCGTTGGAGTCATGCTTCGGGTACTGGATCCCGAAGTAGATCGCGATGTTGACCGCGATGAGAATCAGCGTGACGACGGCCCGGTGCGCGGTGGGATTGTCGTCCCGGATCGGAATCACGGGCCGGACCGTACCCTTGCCGGGCGGCCCCATCCGGAGTGTCGAGACCGTCCCCACGCCGCCGCGCGCAGTCGCCCGGACCCCCTGTTCTCGCGGATATCGAGGTGCCAGGCCGTAGGCTTGCGGGTCGACCCGTACTGCGCCGTGCGCGCCCGCATGGAGAGGCCCGACCATGCCGCCCAAGATCCCGACCATCCAGGCCTCCGATTGGAGGCGCGTGATGGAGACCGGTATGCAGTTCACCGAGCTGCGCCGGTCACAGGCCCGTGCCATCGTCGTCGAGCTCGTGGCGCAGGGGCACCTCGCCCGAGACCAGATGAGCGCCGCCGTCGACGAGGTGGTCGACATGAGCCGGCGGCGGAGCGACGACGTACGCAAGCTCGTACAGCACGAGGTACAGCGCCAGTTGGGCGCGCTCGGACTTGCGACCAAGACCGACCTCGCCGCGCTCGAACGCCGGCTGGGGCGCACGACCCGCGACGCGGCCGCCAACCCCCCGGCGAAGAAGACCGCCGCGCGGAAGGCTCCGGCCAAGACGACCGCCAAGCAGGCCCCGGCGAAGAAGGCCCCGGCGAAGAAGGCAGCCGCGAAGAAGGCGGCGCCCGACACCGGGCGCAAGGCAGGCTGACGGCCGCGTGCGGCGGCGCCTCGACGTCGAGCTCGTGCGGCGCGGCCTCGTCCCCAGTCGGGGGCGGGCCGTCGAGGCGATCGATGCCGGCCGCGTACTTGTCGGGGGTGCGCCCGCGTCGACCCCGGCCCGCCAGGTCGACGGCAAGGAGGCCATCGCACTCCTCGCGGCGGAGGGTCCCGCGTACGTGTCGCGCGGAGGGCACAAGCTCGCCGCCGCACTCGA
>JAUZEI010000636.1 GCA_030839105.1 Actinomycetota bacterium | reverse complement strand
GAGGTCCCAGGCCTCGGCGACGAGCTCGTACGAACGGAGTCGGTCGGCGGAGCCGTGGATCATGGTGGTGATCATCAGTTCGTCGGCACCGGTGCGCTGCGCGAGCGCTTCGAGCTCGCTGCGGACGTGTTCGGGTTCACCGCGGATCAACGGTGCCGTCCAGGCCCGTACGATCTCGCGTTCCGCCGGCGTGAAGACGTGCTCGGCGGCCTCTTCGGGGGTCGGCAGCTGCGTGGGCCGGCCCTGGCGTAGGCGCGCGAAGGAAAGCGCGCTCGGGCCCGAGAGCCAGCGGGCGCGCTCGTCGGTTTCGGCGCAGATGACCGGGACACCGATCATCGAGTACGGCTGATCGAGCTCCGGTGACGGCCGGAACGACTCGCGGTAGATCTCCAGCGCCGCCACCGTGTTCTGCGACGCGAAGTGATGCGCGAAGGAGAACGGCAGACCGAGCGCCCCCGCGACGCGCGCGCTGAAGTCGCTCGAACCCAGCATCCAGACGGCGGGGCGGTAGCCCCGCCCGGGTACAGCGATGATCTGCGGATGCGTGCCGTCGAAGAAGGAGAAGAGGTCACGGAGCTGCTCGGGAAATTCGTCGACGGCCATTGACATCGACCGGCGCAACGCGGCGGCCGTGACCGGATCGGTGCCGGGTGCGCGTCCGATGCCGAGATCGATCCGGCCGGGATGCAATGCCTCCAGCATCCCGAACTGCTCGGCGACGACGAGCGCGGCGTGATTGGGGAGCATCACACCACCGGCGCCGACGCGTATTGCCGTGGTGGCCGCCGCGAGATGGGCGATGAGCACGGCCGGCGACGAGCTCGCGATACCCGGCATGTTGTGATGCTCTGCAACCCAGAGCCGCGAGTAGCCGAGACGCTCGGCGAGACGGGCCAGCTCGGTGGCGCTCGCGAGCGCGGTCGCGGGTGTGTTTCCGTCGCCGACCGGTACCAGCTCGAGTACTGAGAGCGGAGGTTTTGGGCGCGCCGTCGGCGCGAGATCCGTCATGGAGTAGCCCGTCGTCGGCTCATTGTCATGGAGACGTTGGAACCCCTCGTCGGCCCGGCATCTTCCCGCGTGTTCCGAGGGCCCGATCAGAGCTCTCGATCAGAGCTCTCGATCAGAATGACAAGGCCACGGCGTCGTAGATGTCGATGCGCGGCGGTTCGGCCGCGAGCGCGCCCAGGGCTTGTGCGAACGCACCCGACTGGGGCACGCGGAAATGCGCGGTGAGAGCATCGCGGTCGGCCCAGTGCTCGAGGAACACGAGGCGATTCGGGTACTCGGCGTCGTGGTGGACGGTGTGCAACAGGCAACCCGGCTCCAGCCGGGAGCGGTGCACGTGCTCGAGACTGATGCGCAGGATCTCGTCGAGCGTGTCCGGGCGGGCCTTCACGCTGCCGGTCACGATGATCACGCCCTCGTTTCTACACCCGTTTCCTACGCCGTCCCGCGTGCTCGTGCCGTTGCCGTCACATTTGGGGCACGGGATGTGGGTAGGACAAGGCGTCGGGCGTCGTGCACGCCGCCGCACACCCAAGGAGCCATGCCCATGGAGATCGTCCGAAACGCCGATGGAACGCTCGTCGTCCCGGTAGCCGAGGGGCGCCACCACGATGCCGACGACACGGTCGACGGCGCGCCCGCTGCCGCCGATGACGGCGATGCACCGGCAAGCGCTCCCGGCACCCGGGTGCTGCACCCCGGCGAGGGTGGTTACGACGAGGCGCTCGCGCAGTGGGACGAGCAACAGAATCCCGACCGGCAACCGGTGGTCTCGACCGCGAGTGGCCGCCAGGAAGCAATGGCGCTGGTGCATGCCGTTGCCGAGTCGCCGGACCACGCGGTCGTGCCCGCCGTCGAGGCGCTCGACGATCCCGAAGCGAGCGGTGAAGCGCTACGGCACGTGCTCATCGGCGGAGTCCGCTCGGTCGAGGGATTCGCAGCCGAGGTCGCCGAAGCAGAAGGTGGCGAGCCGCTCCCCGCGCACGAGGCCACCAAGATCATCGGTGAGGTGCTGGCCGAGCTCGACTGAAGCTCCACTCACGGCCTCGACGGTCTTCGGGAAGCCGGCGCCTCAGGACTCCGACGCGCGGGCCACTTGGAGCGCGGTCGCCCACCACAACAGGTCGTCGGCCATGGTCGTGAGCCGGGGTGTCAGCGCGTCGAGCATCGATGGATCGAACTCTTCGGCGCGTAGGGCCGGAACCAGCACGTCGGGCAGGATGTGCACCGCGTGCCGGAGCGGCGCCATCTCGAGCTCGACGGTCACGAGTCGCAATTGTTCGATCGCACGCGCGCCACCGACGTTTCCCCACCCGACGAACGTCACCGGTTTGTGTCGCCATTCCACGAACGTGTGGTCGATCGCGTTCTTCAACACCGCTGAATACCCGTGGTTGTACTCGGGCGTGACGATCACGAAGCCGTCGGCCCGATCGATGGTTCTACCGAAGCGGGCAACCTCCGCGCTGGGGTAGTCCCGCAGCGTTCGCGCCGGTGGAGCTGCGTCGAAGAACGGCAAGGGATAGTCGCGCAGATCGATGAGCTCGATCTCCATGTCTCCGCGTGTCTCGAGGCGTTCCAAGACCCAGCGGCCGGCCCGCTCGCTGAAACGGCCGCCGCGCGTGCTTGCCAGGATCACCTGTACGAGAAGCATTCGACGGAGGGTACCGAGGCGGTCCCCGCCGTCTCGCTCGCGGTGCGAGTCGGGAATCGTCAGAGGGATACCGCGGCGGACTCTGCAATACGTGGACACCTATGCCGACGGAACTGCCACCGCGACCTTGTCGGTCGTGAAGGGCAGTGACTCGGGCGATCTGGCCGGCGTCACTGGTGAAGGCGAGTTCACCGCCGATCCGGCCGGTTCTCTGTCGCTCCGGATCGAGCCGCGCGCGTAGTCGCAGTGCTGAGTCGCCAGTCGTGATTCGCTAGTCCCGAGTGATCGTGATGTAGCTCAACACCGCGAGGACTGATCCGCTGTTGAGGTGGATGTCGAGCGCGCCGTCACCTACGGAGATGCGGAACGTCCGGCGGGCGACGCGGTTGGTACCGTGCGCGATCTCGAACGGATCGATTGCGTTGAGTACACGGACGCGCTCGGCATCGACGTTGATCCGACGCTGACTCAGCCGCTTGAACACCGGCTCGACGAAGGTCATGGTGACGCTGTAGTTCCCGCTCCGCATCGGGATCGAGAAGTCCATGTTGCCCATGAGCATCGTACGATCGGCCTGCGAAGCCGTCGGGTTGATCACCGGCGCGGTCACGATGTGTGTCGGCGGGTCGGCGCTCGTGAGATAGCCGCCGCAGTGCCACTTGTCCGAGCACCGCGTCGCGAAGTCGGTGGTGTTGCCTACGTCGATCTTCAGTTGCTGACCGTCGAAGTAGTTCGCGGGATTCGTCGGAGCGGGCGGATCGGCGGGACAGGAGGTGCGCGGCGCCGAAGACTTGAGTTGCCCGATCCCGCCCGGCGACAGATCGTTGCCCGTCACGTCGACGTTGCACGATGACACGGCCGACACCATCGCCATCTGACGGTTGGTCGGTGTGGGCTGCACGTTGTTTCGAACCGCGACGCCCTGATAGTTGACGAATCGCATCACCGAACCGCGGGTCGAGGCGACCTGGGTGTCGCTGACGTTGGCAGCGACAATGACGCC
>JAUZEI010000623.1 GCA_030839105.1 Actinomycetota bacterium | reverse complement strand
ATCGTGAATCCCGTCTACGAACTCTGCTAACGCCCCAAACCCTGCCAAGAGTGGGCAGGGAAACATGCGCCTCGCGCCCGAATTCCTGCCAACAGTGGGCAGGGAAACATGCGCCTCGCGCCCGAATTCCTGCCAACAGTGGGCAGGGAAACGGGTGCGAGGCGCGACGATGGTGGGGTGAGCATCTTCAACGACGATCACCGCTACTGGCAGGACCGATTCGATACCCGGCGGGTGGCCGATCGCATCGACGAGTTGCTCGTCAGCGAGCGCGTCGACGACAGCGCCAAGGCGTTCATCGAGTCGCGTGACATGTTCTTCCTCGCGACGTGTGACGCGGACGGGAACCCGCAGTGCTCGTACAAAGGCGGCGATCCGGGATTCGTGCGCGTCGTCGACGATCGCACGCTGGCTTTTCCCGTCTACGACGGCAACGGCATGTTCCTCTCTCTCGGCAACATCCGCGCCCATGCCGCGATCGGGATGTTGTTCATGGACTTCGAGCAACCGAACCGCGTGCGCGTGAACGGCATCGCGTCGGTCGATCCGGAAGACTCTCTGCTCGCCGACATGACGGGCGCGGTGCTGGTGGTCCGCGTGCAGACCACCGAGGTGTTCCCGAACTGCTCGCGCTACATCCACAAGATGAAGCTCGTGGAGCGCAGCCCGTTCGTGCCCAGGAAAGAGGTGGAGACCCCCGTCCCGGACTGGACGCGCATGACGTGGGCGCAGGAATATCTACCGGAACACGATCCGGCCCGGGCCGCCGAACCGCTCACGTAGCGCGCACGTCACCCCGCCGCGCCTTCCTCCGGCAGGAGGACGTGCGGGTTGAGGATTCCGTTCGGGTCGAGCGCGCGCTTGAGCGAGCGATACACCTCGATCTCGTCCGGACTGCGCACGAGGTGCAGATAGCGACGCTTGGCAGTACCGATGCCGTGCTCGGCACTGATCGATCCGTGCCGCTCGGCCACCAGCTCGAAGACGGCCGCAGTCACGCGCTCGTCGTGGAGCGCGAGATCGGTCACGTTGACGTGCACGTTCCCGTCGCCGGCATGACCGAACATCCACACCCGCGCGTCGGGAGCGATCTCGCGCACGCGCCCGGGAACGGCGCCGATGAAATCGCCAAGTCGATCCGCCGGAAGTGACACGTCGAGCTTGAGAGGCGCGCCGAGAAGATTGATGGCCTCGGGGTGACCTTCGCGGTAGCGCCAGAGCGCGCGGCAGGCGGCGACGTCGGTCGCGACCGCGACGTCGGCGACCCCCGCGCTCAGCTCCACCGCGTGGGCGAGGGCATCGGTCGGATCGGAGTTGGCTGCGGCCTCGACGAGGACGAATGCCGCGTGCGGGGAGGGGAACGGACGCGCGAGTCCGAGCTGCTCGCACACGAGCTCCAGGCCGTCCGCCAGGAAGAACTCGATCGCGTTGACACAGTCGAGCTCGCGCCGCAGCGTCCCCACTGCGTCGAGCGCGGTGTCCACATCGCCGAAGGCACACAGCGCGACCACCTTGTGCCGCGTGGGCGCGTGCAGACGTACGCGCGCGGCGGTGACGACGGCGAGGGTTCCCTCGCTGCCGCAGAACAGGCCCGAGAGGTCGAAGCCCGAGTTGTCCTTCTCCAAGCCGTCGAGGCGGCGGATCACGCGCCCGTCGGCGAGCACGGCCTCGACCCCGACGAGTTGACGCCGCGTCGGCCCGTAGCGCAACACGTGCACCCCACCCGCGTTGGTGGCGACGGTCCCCCCGACGGTCGCGACCTCGCGCGCACCCAGGTCGACTCCGTACAGCCAACCCGCGTCGGCGGCGTGCCGCTGCAAGCGCGCGAGCGTGACCCCGGCCTGGACGGTGACCTGACCCGTGCGCGGGTCGACCGGCCCGAGCTCGTCGAGGCGGCGCAGATCGAGGACGAGCTCACCGTGCAGCGGAACGGAGCCACCCACGAGGCCGGTGTTCCCGCCCTGCGGCACGATCTCCGCACCTTCGGCGTCGCAGTGGCGCAGGACGGCCACCACCTCGCCGACCGTGCCCGGCCGCACGACCGCAGGCGTCGCGCCGCGGAACCGACCGGTCCAGTCGACGACGTGCGCGGTGACGAGGTCGGGATCGGTCCGGACGTTCGGCGCACCCACGATCTCGCGCAATGCCGACAGCAGATCGTCCGAGACGCCCATCGCCGCGCATGCTAGGAGCGCCAGCGAGATCCGCCGCGAGCCACGAACGGAAACGGCGCCGCCGCGCGAGCGAAGCCGCGACTGGGAACCGGTGCGGGCGCCGGTCGTGCCAAGATCGTGTGGTGCCCGAGCCGCCGATGCTTCGCGGACGGCTGCTTGTCGCGGCGCCGCCCCTGATCGATCCGAACTTCGACCGGAGCGTCGTCCTGATGCTCGAACACGGCGAGGACGGCGGGCTCGGCGTCATCCTCAATCGCCCGAGCGAGACGTCGGTCTACGACGTGTTCCCCGAATGGCGCGAGCTCGTCTCGCCGCCCGATCTCGTGTTCGTCGGCGGCCCGGTCGCGACCGACGCCGTGATCGCACTGGCGCGCCGGCGACACGTTGTGCTGGAAGCCTTCGAGCAGATCGTCGACGACATCGGCACCATCGATCTCGCCGACGATCCACTCGACATCGGAGCGTCACTGCAGTCGCTACGCATCTTCGCGGGCTACGCCGGTTGGGCTCCCGGTCAACTCGAAGGTGAGCTTGCCGAGGGAGCGTGGTTCGTCGTGAATCTCGAACCGACCGATCCGTTCGTCGACGATCCGGCGAGACTGTGGCGAGACGTGTTGCGGCGCCAGCGCGGCCGGCTCGCGCTCTTCTCGAACTACCCCGAAGACGCCACTGTCAACTGACCGGCCGAGAGACCTGAGAGCGAAGGACACTTCGATGGACTGGATCACCGACATCACGATGCGGCTCGCGACGGAGACCAAGCTCGACCCCGCCGACCTGCTCGTCGACGCCGACGACAAGAACACGCTGCTCGACCTCGCAGGCGTCGCCGCGCACGCCTCGGGCGACCGCACCAACGCGCCCATCCTGTGTCACGTGCTCGGGCGCGCCATCGCGCGCGGCGCGACCCTCGAGCAGTGCGCACTGGTGATCGACGACTTCGCCGGCGCGAAGTAGTGAAAATTCCCATGAGCGCGGTGGCTCGCCTCGGCGGCCACGCGTGCAAGCGCAACGAGTTCGGCCGAGTCGACCCGAAAGGGACCATGGAGGCGCTGCCGATCCGCAAGACAGACGTCGCCACCGAGGTCGAACTGGGATAGCGGAGCACCCGTTCGGTACCGTCCCGGTCCCATGACCGCCGTCTACCCGCCCGACCACCACCTGCTGCGCGACCTCCGCTTCTCGTTCGAGCACGAATCGGACGGTCGCACGAGCAGGGCCTGGATGCCGGTGACTCCCGAGATCTGCACCGACCACGGCTACGCGCGAGCCGGCGCGCTTGCGACGCTCGTCGACGTCATCGGCGGTGGGCTCGCGGCAAACGCCGCCGCGCCGGGCTGGATCGCGACGGCCGACCTCACGTTGCATCTCGTCGGCGCGGCGCGTCCGGGCTCCACGGTGGAAGCACGTGCATCGGTGTTGCGCGCGGGCCGTACGACGGTGGTCATCGAGGTCGCGCTCGTCGACGAGCGCGAACACCGTGTCGGCATCGCGACGATGAGCTTCGCGGTGCTCCCCCGCCGCGATACGAATCCCGACATGAGCACGGTACGCGAGAGTCCGTCGACGATGGCGACCGCCGACTCGCGCCTTGCCCGACCACTCCTCGAAGAGCTCGGCGTCGAGGTGCTCGACCGTGCGCGCGGGGTCATCGAGGTCCCGGTCGTCGACTGGTCGCTCAACTCGATGGGCGCGATGCAGGGCGGCGTGGTGGCCACGGTCGCCGAGATTGCGGCCGAGACCGCGTTACGGGCCGCGACGAGCGAGCCACTGGTCGTGAACGACCTCGCCGTCACCTATCTCGGCTTCGGCAAGGTCGGGCCGGTCCGAACCGCGGTCGACGTACTGGCGACGGCCGACGGCCATGGCTCGGCGCGCGTCGAGTTGGTCGACGCCGGGGCCGAGAACCGGCAGATGACCGTCGTGCACGCGGTCGCGACGCGGAATCTCGCGTGAGCAACTTCGGAGAGTCGGAGACCGGGCGCGGCGTCGGCCGCTACATGGGTGTGACGATGCGGGAAGCCGCCGACGGTCACCTCGTGGGCCATGCCGAGATCGCGCCGCACCTCCGCGGGCCGGCGGGCGGAGTCCGGACCGGCGCGCTCCTGACGATGCTCGACAACGTCGGCGGTCTCAGCGGCGGCCTCGCCGCGCTCCCCGACGGCTGGGTCGTGTCGACGAACCTCGCGGCGCGCGTCGTCGAGCTCGCGCATGTGGGCCGGCTCCGCCTCGACGCGCGACTCGTGCGCCGCGGCCGCAACAACGTCGTCACCAGCGTGCAGATCGTCGACGAAGGCGCGTACGACGTGCTCGTTGCGAGCGGCATCCTCACATCCGCGATCCTCGTCCCCGAGAACGGGCCGCCGAAGTGGGCGCGTCCGCTCGTGTTGGACTCGACGGTGGGGCGCGCACCGGATCTCCCGCCGATCGCAGAGTGGCTCGGTGTGCGGTCGGTCGGCGATCACGCGGTCGAGATCGATCTGGCAGAAGAGCTCCGAAATCCCT
The DNA here is from genome assembly GCA_030839105.1 of Actinomycetota bacterium. Classification (GTDB taxonomy): domain Bacteria; phylum Actinomycetota; class Acidimicrobiia; order IMCC26256; family PALSA-610; genus PALSA-610. The sequence goes on along the minus strand of JAUZEI010000623.1, from coordinate 5,920 downwards.
GGGGCATCCTGCACGGTGGTGTCGTCGCGACACTCGTCGACCTCGCCGCCGAACATGCGACCGGCGGCGGCTACACGACCGATGTCGTGTTGCACTTCCTCGCACCCAACCGCGTCGGTCCTGTACGCGCAACGGCCCGTGCCCTCGGGCAACGCAGCGACGGCACCGTGTCGAGGGTCGAAGTGACCGATGAAGGCGCCGACCGCCTCACCGCGCTCGCCGTCGTCACCTCAGCTCCACCGGACTGACGCGGCACGGTCTCCCGCCGCTCCTCAGGCGGGGGTGAACACGACGGGCAGGTGTTGGATCGTGGTGACGAGCGAGTTGGCGCCGCGCTCGGCGTCGACACCTACGGGAACGTGGATGTCCGGAAGTCGCGTGAACAGCTCTTCCAAGAGGATGCGGATCTCGGTGCGCGCGAGATTCGCGCCGAGGCAGAAGTGCGGTCCCGTGCCGAACGCGAGGTGCAGGTTCGGCGATCGGTCGACATGGAACGCGTCGGGGTCGTCGAAGATGTCGGCGTCACGGTTCGCGCTCGGGTAGACGTTGAGCAGCACGTCACCCGCCCGCAGCGTTCGGCCGCGCAGCTCAGTGTCACTCGTGACCGTGCGCGAGAAACTGATCACGGGCGACACGTAACGCAGCACCTCTTCGGTCGCGCTGTTGACGAGCCCCATGTCGGCGACAAGCTTGTCGCGTTCGCCGGGAAAGTTCGACAGGGCGAGCATGCCGCCCGACAGGGCGTTGCGAGTGGTCTCGTTGCCTGCGACCAGCAGGAGCACGAGGAACGCGAGGAGATCGTCCGAACCGAGACCGAGGCCGTCGCCCAACGTCCCCTCTTGCACACGGTTCTGCAGCGTCGCGTGGTCGAACGAGATCTCTCCCGCGTCGGCCGACGACAAGAGCACCGAGATGAGGTCGTCCCGGGGCTCGGCGCGTCGCTCCTCGAGCAGCCCGACCAGGTAGGTGATGTACTCGCCCCAGGCTTCGCCGGCGGCCGCCTGGCGCGGGTCGTCCGCTTCGGCGCCTTCTCCGGCCATCATCGTGTCCGACCAGTGCGCGAGCTGCTCGCGCTGGTCGGTTGCGAGGCCGAGCATTTCCGCGATCACGATCAACGGCAACTGCTTCGCGATGTCGTCGACGAAGTCGCACTCGCCCTTCGCCGCTACGCCATCGACCAGACCGCGCGCGAGGTCGCGGATGTGATCCATCAGCTGCGTGATGCGACTGCCGGTGAAGCCGCGGCTGATCAGCCGCCGCTGTCGCGCGTGCTCGGGATCGTCCATCGACACGATCGACAGCGCGTCGGCGCCGCCCCCTTTCGGGCGCACGCCCTGCCCGCTGCAGAACAGCTCGGGCTGGCGCTCGACGTAGGAGATGTCTTCGAACTTCGACACGACCCAGATCCCGTTCGCCTCGTCGCGGTGGACGGGATCGTTCTCGCGCATCCAACGGAACACGTCGTGGGCGACGCCGCGCACGTAGAGCGTGGGGTCGAGGGCGTCGGCTTCGAACGGCGCGGCCTGAGCGGTCATGGTTCCTCCACGGGAGTGGGCGCGCGAGACGTCCTGAGGGCAGGTCTCCCGAGCTCTGTATCGGCGGACGGATCGCCTGCCTTATCCGGCGCAATCCTGGCGAAGACGTGCGCGAGCTCGCGGGCGCGCCCCTCGAGCGCCGCCCGGCGCCCCGCCGACTGCGGAAGGTGCTCGACGAGCACGCCGATCACCGCGTTGTGGATCGCGCGGACGAGGGCCGCATCGTGCAGGCCAGGCGCGTCCGGGCACAGCCTGACCAACCACCCGGCCAGTGCGTGCTCGAAGGCGTTCGCGGTCTCGAGCAGCGGTTGGAACACGTCGTCGTCGCCGTGGATCGCGTCGGCGATGAGCGCCCGCCAGAGATCTTCGTCGGCGGTCATCCCCTGGAAGACGTGATCCAGGAGGGCCGCGAGTCGTTCCTCGACGCTGCCCGCCAGCCCCTCGGGGAACGGTGACGGCGCGAAGTCGGCGGCCCGCCGGTGCTCGATTGCGGCCTGGAGCAGATCGTGCTTCGACGGGAAGTAGTGGTAGAGCGTCGCCACGTTGAGGCCACACGCCGACGCGACCGCGCGCATGCTGGTGCCGTGGGCGCCGCCCCGGGCCATGAGCCCGAGGGTCGCCTCGAGGATGCGATCGCGTTGGTCGGCCATCCGCGAGGAACCTATCAAACGTTCGTTTGGGAGCATCGCCGCGACTTCGAGGGGCGATCGAGCCGCCGGGTTGCGCCCTTATGCTCACGGCGAGTAGAAGGGCGGGGTGACCGGGGAGACCGAGTTCCTCGCGGGCTACGACCCCAGCCGGTACCCGCCGGTGGCGGTGACCGTCGACGTCGTCCTCCTGACCGTGCGCGCCGGCCGCCTTTCGGTGTTGCTCGTCGAGCGGCGCGGGCATCCGTTCCGCGGGAGTTGGGCGCTCCCGGGCGGGTTCGTCGAGCCCGAGGACGACCTCGACGGCGCGGCCCGGCGCGAGCTTGCCGAGGAGACCGGGGTGCTCGTCTCGGGCTTCGGCGAGTCGGTCGCGCTCGGGCATCTCGAGCAGCTGCGTTCCTACGGCGCGCCCGGACGCGACCCGCGCATGCGCGTCGTGTCGGTCGCCTACGTCGGCTTCACCTCGCACAACGAACCGGCGGTCGCGGGCTCCGACGCCGCCGACGTACGCCTGTGGGCGATCGACGACCTCGCGATCGCCGGCGTCGGCAGCGACGACGGCGTACCGCTCGCCTTCGACCACGCGCAGATCATCGCCGACGCGATCGAGCGGTCGCGCGCCAAGCTCGAGTACACGACGCTCGCGACCGCGTTCCTCGACGAGCCGTTCACCCTCGGCGAGCTGCGCCGCGTGTACGAGGCGGTGTGGGGCGAGACGCTGCACGAAGGCAACTTCCGACGCAAGGTGTTGTCGACGCCCGGATTCGTGGAGCCGACCGGCCGGACGGCACCCACCGACGGACGGCCGGCCGCGCTGTACCGGCGGGGCCGGGCGACGCGCCTGCATCCGCCGATCCTGCGCCCGTGAACGCGCCCCGCGCCGGTGGCGGAGCGGTCGGCGTGTACCCGGGCTCGTTCGACCCGTTGACGGTCGCGCACGTCGCGATCGCGCAGGCCGCGGTGCGGGCCGCGCACCTGGATCGCATCGACCTCGCGCTGTCGAAGGTCGCGCTCGGCAAGCAGAACGGCGGCCACTCGAGTCTCGAAGCGCGCGCCGACGCGATCCGGCGCGCGGCGCGCACCCGCCCGTGGCTCGCGGTGATCACCACCGACAAGCAACTGATTGCCGAGATCGCGGCGGGGTACGACGTCGTCGTCATGGGAGCCGACAAGTGGGCGCAGGTCCGCGATCCAGCGTGGTACGGCGGCGACGCGGCCGCGCGCGATGCGGCGCTCGACGCGCTCCCCCGCGTGCTCGTCGCACCGCGTCCCGGCTTCGACGTCGACCGCAGCGACCTTCGCGATCAGGCCGGAGATCGGACCGCAGATCGGGCTGCAGATCGGCCCGAGGTTCTCGACATCGATCCCCAGCACGCCGAGGTCTCATCGACCCGGGCGCGCGCCGGCGAGCAGCATCTCGTCGCCGGGGACGCGCGCCGGCGCGTCCTCGTCGACGGCAACAACGTCGTGGGTAGCCGTCCGGACGGCTGGTGGCGCGATCGTCCGGGCGCCACTCGCCGCCTCGTCGCGCGGCTACAGGACTTCGCACACCGCACCGGCGCCGACGTCGCCGTCGTGTTCGACGGACGCCCGCTCCCGGATCTCCCCGAAGGGTTACACGACGGAGTGCGCGTCGCCTACGCGCGCCGCGCGGGACGCGACGCGGGCGACGATCGCATCGTCGAGGAGGTCGCCAACGACGACCATCGCCTGTCGCTCACCGTCGTCACTTCGGATCGTGGGCTCGCACAACGGGTTCGCGCGCTCGGCGCGCCGGTGGAGAGTGCGGGCGCGCTCATTCGCGAGTTGGAATCGGAACGCCCGTGACGTCGTCCTCCCGATCGACGCGGAACGCGTTCAACGCCATCGACACGACGTGGTACTGGCCGACGGTGAACACCAGGTCGAGCAGGTTCTGCACGTCGTAGCGCGTCGCGAGTGCGGCGTACGTCGCGTCCGTCAGCGTCTGGTCGTTGTGGAGCTCGTCGGCCGCGCGCAGCAGGACCGCATCTTGCTCCGACCAGCCGCCGGCGTCGGGACCGACCGAGACGCGCGTGATCTCGTCGTCGGTGATGCCGATCGAGCGCGCGATGACGACGTGCTGTCCCCACTCGTACGGAGCACGGCAGTTCCAGCCCGTGCGGAGGACGACGAGCTCACGATCGCGGGCGGGCAGTGTGCTCTTGGCGAGGACGTGATTGCCGAACACGAGCCAGCGCTTCATGAGCTTCGGATGGTGCGCGAACGTGGCGAAGATGTTGAGCGCACTTTCGCCCAGCAACCCCTTCGTCTCGTCGTCCCATTGATCGCGCGGCAGCGGCTTCAAGCGAGGTTCCATGGGGGCAGAGCGTAGGCTGCTCCGATGCCTCGCGACCTCCGCGACGACACCACGCTGACCGCCGATCCGGATCGTCACGGTCGTTTCCACGGACATCTGCCGGACGCGTGGAAGGTCGTCTACATCTTCGGCGGTGTCTCGATGTACGCGGCGCTGCGCGCGATGGAGGAGCAACTCGGACGGACGGACCTCTCGCTCGTGACCGCGAACGCGATCTTCCTCGCGCCGGTTCCTCCCGGTCCGATCACGATCGACGTCGCCGTGATGCGCGACGGGCGGCGCGCGTCACAGGTCGCCGCCGACCTGCGTGTCCCCGGAGTCGAACCGCCGGCACTGCGCGTGCACGGCGTGTTCGGCGCCGCGCACGACACCGAGTTCGCGCACCAGGAGGTGCGGTTCCCCGAGGTCCCACGCCCGGCCGACATCGAACCGCCGCCCGTTCGTCCGAACCCGTTCGGGCAGATCAACTTCCACGAGCAGACCGAGTGGCGACCGGTGAGCCCGCTCGACGATCCGGGCAAGGGTCATTTCCTGTCGTGGGTCCGACTCCGGGAGACCGAGCCGCACCTGCTCAGCCTGGCCGTCCACGGCGACGTGCTCGGTCCGGCGGTCGGGCGCGCGTTGGGTCCGCCCGAAACCGGTGGCATGTTCATGGTGTTGTCGCTCGAGATCGGCATCCGCTTCGTGCGGGCGCCGGTGACGTCGTGGATCCTGCAGGAGATCGATGCGTGGCACATCGGCGACGGCTACGCGACCGGCCCGGCCCGCCTGTGGGACGAAGACGGCAACCTCTGCGCGATCGCCACCCAGACCGCCAACCTCCGCCGCCACACCGCCCAGCCCTAGCCGCGCGAGCGACCGGTGAGCAGGGGCGGGGCAACCTCGGCGTGGCTCCACCCAAGCGGCACGCCGAGACTGCCAACCAGCCCCGCTTCCCCCTACGTAGTGAACAACACGACCACTCTGCGTGACAAGAGGTTTCTTCTCCAGGCGTGGATTCGTGACGGAGTGCACTCGTCGCGCGCCATGCGGACTTCCCGCTCAGGACCGGGCTCCGGGCCGCCGTTGAACGGTGGTGACCATGCCGCACCCGGCCGAGCTTGCTGCCGTCGACGATGGCGAACTCGGGCAGATCGGGCACCCCGACGCGTTCCGGTCGCTGCACGACTTCTTGTTCTCGGTCGTGAGCCGGTCGCGCGACGTGATCGTGATCGCCGACGACACGGGGACGATCGTCTTCGCGACCGGCGCGATCGAAGCCGTCACCGGTTGGGAAGCGTCCGACCTCCTCGGCACCGACGGGCTGCACCTGATCCATCCCGAGGACCTCCCCGCCTTCGGCGAGCATCTGACCCGTCTCCTGGAGCAGCCCGACGAGCCGAGCATCACCCAGGCCCGCG
>JAUZEI010000604.1 GCA_030839105.1 Actinomycetota bacterium | reverse complement strand
GGTTCGTCGTCGCAGATCACCGACGGGGCGGCCGCCGTGCTCTTGACGACCGTCGCAAAGGCGCGTGATCTCGGGTTGCGGCCGCGGGCGCGCGTCGTCGACCAGTGCCTCGTCGGAGTGGATCCGGTGCTCATGCTCACCGGTCCGATCGACGCCACTCGCCGGATGATGGAGCGCACCGGCCTGACGATGGACGACTTCGACGAGATCGAGATCAACGAGGCCTTCGCATCGGTCGTCCTCGCGTGGGAACGCGAAGTGAAGCCCGACATGGCAAAGGTGAATCCCAACGGCGGCGCGATCGCCCTCGGGCATCCGGTGGGCGCGACGGGCGCGCGCCTGATCACGACCGCGTTGCATGAGCTCGAACGGACCGACGGCCAGTTCGCGCTCGTCACGATGTGCTGCGGGGGCGGGCTCGGCACGGGCACGGTGCTCGAGCGCATTTGACGGTGGCGCGCGGCGAGCGACTCGAGCTCGAGCCGGACGAGGAAATTCTCGCAGTTGCGCGCGCGAGCTTTCGGGGCGCGGCGGCCACCAGCACGCGCGCGACCTTCGCCCTGGGTTCGGGCCGCATGCGGATGCGCGCCTTCGACGTGTGGCACGACGCCGCCATCGCGTCCGGCTTCCCGCACGTGCCCCCCGACATGTACGTCGCGGTCTCGCCCCGACGCGTCCTGTGCGGCAAGCGCACGGTCTGGGGCCGCGCGCCGGCCCGCTACTCGAGCGCGGTCGATCTCGGCGCCGTCGCCCAGATCGCGTACACGCGACACGGTCTGGTGACCGGAGTCGCGTTCGGGTTCACCCACGGCGCCATCGTCGAGGTCGAAGCCATCCGTGGCCGCCGCCTGCGTCATCTCGTGGACGTGGTCGCCGACCTCATCGCCCGCAAATAACCCCAACAGTGGGCAGGATTTCAGGCGCCACGCGCCACTTTCCCTGCCCACAGTGGGCAGGATTTCAGGCGCCTCGCGCCAGTTTTCCTGACAACTGTGGGCAGGGTTCCGGGCGGGGGGTCGGGGGGCTTCGCGTAGCCTGCACCACCGTGAGCCTCGCCGAACGCCTCGGGTATCCCGGCGACGCGAAGCTGCTCATCGTCAACTGCGACGACCTGGGCTCCACCCGCTCCGCGAACATCGCCGTCTACGAGGCGCTGCGGGACGGCCTCGCGACGAGTGCGACCCTGATGGTGCCCTGCCCCTGGGCGCGCGACGCGGCCGCGATGTACCGGGGCGAGGACATCGGGGTCCACCTCACGCTCAACTCCGAGTGGGAGACGTATCGCTGGGGCCCGATCACCCACTCCCCCAGCCTCCTCGACGGCGACGGCGGCTTCCCCCGCACGGTCGAGGACGTCTGGGACCACGCCGACCTCGACGAGGTGCGCAGGGAGTGCCGGGCGCAGCTGGAACGAGCCATCTACTGGGGATTCGACGCGTCCCACATCGATTCCCACATGGGGACGATGCAGCTCCGGCCCGAGTTCTTCGACATCTATCTCGAGATGGCGGTCGATTTCCAACTCCCGCTGCGCATGGCCGCTGCGAGCGCGGAACGCCTCGTCGGTTTTCCCTACCGGAGGCTCGCAGAAGAGCAGGGAGTGGTGTTCCCCGACCATTTCGTCTACACGAGCGTGGGTTCGCGCCGCACGATCGAGAAGGCGTTGTTCGACCTCCGGCCCGGTGTGACCGAGGTGTATCTCCATCCGGGTATCGACACCGACGAGCTGCGCGCGTCGCATCCCGACTGGTCGAGCCGCGTCGAGGACCACGCGTACCTGACAGGTGACCCGTCCTTCCGCGACCTGATCGAGCGCGCCGAGGTCTTCCTGATCGGCTACCGCGAGCTACGGGAGTTGCAGCGCCGCGAGATGCAGTCCGCCGGAGCCCGCGACCGTTCGTGAGCATGACTCCCGAGGCGCTCGCGACGTTGTGCGCGGCGGCCATGCCCGACGAGCGCTTGACCGTCGACGAGCTCAGATACCTCTGCTTCGGCCCCGGCGACGAGGTGATCGGCGACGACCGCGGCGCGGCGGTCCTGCAGATCCAGCACTTCGGCAAGCACGTCGCGGCGTGGCTCATCCTGGTCGCGGTCGACCCGCCCGCGCAGAGCGCCGGTCTCGGCCGGGCACTCGTGCATGCGATCGCCGACCGGGCGCGCGCGCTCGGCGCCCACGATCTCCTGCTTGCGAGCGCGGTGCCGCGCTACGTCTGGCCCGGCGTCGACGTGTGCAACACGCGCGCCGGGATGCTGCTCGAGACCTGCGGGTTCGAGCGCGACTGGGTCGGCACGAACATGTCGATCGCGACGTCGTTCCGGCGCGTCGCGCCGGGGGGCGTGGTAGTCGAACGCGAGACGGGTATGGGCGCGCACAACTTCGCCGAACGCACGTATCCCTACTGGGTTCCCGAGCTCGATCGCGCCGTCGCGCTCGGCTCCGCGTTCGCGGCCCGCGACGAGGCGGGCGCAACCATCGGCTTCGGCTGTCACTCCGTCGGACGCGCCGGATGGATCGGCCCGATGGCGACCGATCCCGACCTCCAGCACGGCGGTGTCGGGTCGGCCGTCGTGGGCGCACTCTGCGCCGATCTCGAAGATCGCGGGTGCACCACCGCCGAGATCTCGTGGGTCAGCAACCTACGGTTCTACGGCAAGTGCGGCGCAGAGGTCTCCCGCGTCTTCGTCGGGGGCAAGCTCACGCTCTGACGCCGGGCCGGCTCACATGCGTTCGAGCCGGGCGACGGTCGACTCCGGGCCGGGCAGCGCGTCGATCTCGGACTGCACCCGCTGCGCGGCGCTCGCGTATCCGGGATGGGCGAACAACGATTCCACGGTCGAACGCACCATCTCGGACGTCGCGCGCCGCGCGTCGAGTGTGCGTCCGAGGCCGAGCGCTTCGATCCGCGCCGCGTTCAACGGTTGATCGGCGCCCATCGGGAGTACGACCTGCGGCAGACCGTGCGCGAGCGCGCCGACGACACTGCCCGACCCGCCGTGACTGACGACCAGATCGCAATACGGCAAGACCATCGACTGCGGTATGAAGCGCTCGATGTGAACGTTGACGGGTTGCGGACCGACCTCATCCGTATCGACGTTGCGCCCGACCGTCACCACGACCTCGATGGGCAGCTCTCGCAGTCCCGTAAGCACACGAGTGAACAGATCGCCCGACTCGAGATTGAAGATCGTCCCGAGCGTGAAGTACACGGTCGGCGTATCGGGCCGGTCGTTCCCGCTGCTGAGGTACGCGGGCGCGTCGATCACCGGTTCGAGCCGATCGGGGCGGAACGAGTGCGTACCCGCGGGCAACGGAAACGCCGGATCGCGAAAGCTCGGCGGGAAGGGCGAGAGCACCAGCCCGCCGCGGAGCATGACCAGATCCGGGTCGGCGGCGAGCCCGAGATCAGCGCGCACAACGTCGAGGGACTCTGCGACGATCTCGCTGCGCACGAACGAGCCCGCCGCTACCACGAGCACGGTCGCGTGCGGAATACCGAGCCGCTCGGCGGCGATCGCGGCACCGAAGTCGACCTCGTCGTGCACGACGACGTCCGGTCGCCACTTGCTGCACACCTCGGCGATTCCCGCTGCGCGGGCGCGCGCGATGCGGTCGGCGAATCCGTAGCGGAGCACGAGGTCTTCTCGTTCGGGATCGAGCTCGGCGAGCGGCAGACGTTGCGGAGGCGGGTCGGCGATGGCGCTGGCATCGCCGAAGACCACGAAGCCGCGCGCCGCGAGGTCGTTCGTCACGGATGCGCGCCCGGAGAAGGCGACCGCGTGGCCGGCGAGCCCGACCGCGCGCGCGACCGGCACCAGCGGATCGGCGTGACCCGCGCCCCCGGCAAACGTGAACAGGAACCGCACCGCACACCTCTCTCGTGTTCCTCGGGCGACCACCTTGCCACGGGGACGGCGCTACGCATTGCCCTGCGAAAGTCGCCACCGGCACCGTGATCGGCCGCTAGCATCTCGGCGTCACGAGCTGACCAGACGGGCAGGGCCTGAAGGCCCCGGTTCGAGGCGTGGGATTCTCTCTCGCAGGGATCACATTCGACGCGCCAAGGAGCCGACATGCCCGCATCGCCACCCACTCCGAAGATCGAGCTGCACGTCCATCTCGAAGGCGCGGTCCGACCCGCCGCACTGCTCGACATCGCGAGTCGCAACGGACTCGACCTTCCCGCGCACGACGTCGACGCGCTGACGGAGCTGTACCGGTTCCGCGACTTCGATCACTTCATCGAGCTCTGGATGATGACGACGCACGTCATCCGCACCGGCGACGACTTCCGCCGGGTCGTCGTGTCGTACGCGCAGGAGGCCGCCGCGCACGGCGCGGTTTACATCGAAGGCATCTTCACGCCCGCCGAACGCGTCCTCGGCGGCGCGTCGTGGGACGAGGTCTTCACCGGTTTCTGCGACGGCGCCGACGAAGCGCGCGAGACCACGGGCGTCGAGGTGCGGCTGACGCCCGACATCCCGCGGGGCTTCGGCGTCGAATCGGCGCTGGAAACGGCGCGCTACTCGGTCAAGTACCGCGACCGCGGTGTGGTCGCGCTCGGTCTCGGCGGCCGCGAGACCGGCTGGCCGCCGGAGCCGTTCGCGCCTGCCTTCCGTATCGCCAAGGAAGGCGGTCTCGGATCGGTCCCCCATGCAGGCGAGACCGAAGGGGTCGCGTCGATCCGGGGATCGCTCGATGCGCTCAGTGCGGATCGGCTCCGCCACGGCATTCGCGCCGTCGACGACCCGGCCTTGCTCGCCGAGATCGCGGAGCGGGGCGTGGTGTGCGACGTGTGCCCGATCTCCAATATCCGGACGCGCGCCGTCGACACCATCGAGAACCACCCGCTTCCGGCGATGCTGGCGGCCGGTGTGGCCTGCTCGATCAGCACCGACGATCCCGCGATGTTCGACACCGACCTCACCCGCGACTACGACGTCGCCGCGCTGCTCGGCCTCACGGCGCGCGCGGCGTACGAAGCCGGAGTCCGCGGCGCCCTCTGCGACGACCGAACGCGCGCGCGCCTCGAAGACATAGCCGCCGCGTACGCCTGGCCGGAGCCGGGCCGATCTGCGTAGCGTGCGCCGCATGAGCCGGGCGTCCGTTCGATCTGCGCCGTGACGCGCGCCCTGGTGATCGGCGGGACGGGTCCGACCGGAATTCCGCTCGTCCAAGACCTCGTCGACCTCGGCTACGAGGTGACGATCGTGCACCGCGGGTTGCACGAGCGCACCGAGACTCCGTCCGAGGTCGTGCACGTGCACACCGATCCGTACGACGGTGAGTCCCTGCGGCAGCTCTTCGACGCAAGGACGTTCGGCAACCAACGGTTCGACGTGGTGATCGCGATGTACGGTCGCTTGCGCCGGATCGCCGAGCTCGCGGCGGGTCAGATCGGTCAGTTCGTGTCGGTCGGCGGCGTGCCCGCGTACCTCGGGTGGATGAATCCGTGGATGGCGGATCCGCCGGGACTGCCCGTTCCGGTCGCCGAGGACGCGCCCACCGTCGCCCACGCCGAGGACGACGAGAAGGGGTACCGCATCGTACGCACCGAGGAAGCGGTGTTCGCCCATCATCCCCGGGCCTCGCACTTCCGCTATCCGTACGTCTACGGGCCGCACCAACTCGTGCCGCGCGAGTGGCTCGTCGTGCGCCGGATCCTCGACGGGCGCGAGCGCATCGTCGTCGCCGACGACGGTCTCACGCTCCATCATCACGGCTACACCGAGAATCTCGCGCACGCCTTGGTTCTTGCACTCGAACATCCCGGGGCTGCTGCCGGGAAGATCTTCAACGTCGGCGACGAGGAGGTGTTGTCGATCCGTCAGGTCGTGGAGCTCATCGCCACCGCGCTCGGCCGTCACCTCGAGATCGTGTCGATGCCCTTCGAGCTCGCGCTCCCGGCCCGACCTCTCCTCGCCCAGCCGCTACCGACGCACCGGGTGCTCGACATCAGCCGGGTGCGCAACGACCTCGGGTATCGCGACGTGGTGCCGGCGCGCGCGGCGATCGCGGCGACCGCGCGGTGGTTGGTGGAGCACCCGTGTGCGCGCGGCGGACAGGAGGAGCTCGTGCTCACCGATCCGTTCGACTACGCAGCCGAAGATCGCCTCATCGAAGCCTGGTCGCGGGCCATTGACGCGCTCCCCGATCCCGCATTCGCGACGGTGCCCGGCTACGGGCTCGCGTACAGCGGCCCCGGCGGTCGGCCGCGCAGCAACGAGGAGTTCGACGCATGACCGACGCTCGCCCGTTCGGCCCGCTCGACGGCATCAGCGTCGTCGACCTCTCGATCGCGCTCACCGGCCCGTACGCGGTGGCGTTGCTGGGCGACCAGGGTGCGCAGGTGGTGAAAGTCGAGCGCCCCGGGTTCGGTGACATCGGTCGCTACGTCGGCGTCTCCGTCAACGGACTGAGCGCGCTCGCGCAGATGTGCAACCGCGGCAAACGATCGCTCGCGCTCGACGTGCACCACCCCGAGGGACGCGACATTCTGCTCCGCCTGATCGCGGATCCGACGTGGTCGTCCAGAACTTCCGGCCCGGGGTCGTCGAGCGGCTGGGTATCGGCTACGAAGACGCACGCTCCGTCAACGACCGGGTCGTCTACGCGTCCCTTTCCGGCTTCGGACCGACCGGCCCGTACGCCGGGAAAGGCGCCTACGACACGGTTATCCAGGCCTACGGCGGGTTCGCCGCGAACCAGGCCGACCCGCAGACCGGGGAGCCGCACTTCTTGAACCAGACCGTCGCCGACAAGGTGACTGCGCTGTACGCGGCCCAGGCCATCACGGCCGCGTTGTTCGCGCGCGAACGCACCGGCGCGGGCACGCACGTGCAACTCGCGATGCTCGACGCGGTCGTGTCGTTCCTCTGGGCCGACGCCGCGGGCAACGAGGTGCTGCAGGACGCCGACCGTTCGCAGCCGTCGAGCTTCGTGTCGAACTTCCGGCCGTTCCATTTTCGCGACGGTTGGGGGATCTGCACGCCGACGTCGGATGCCGACTTCTCGGGCATGTGCAAGGCGTTCGGCGTCGACGGCTACGACGACCCCCGCGTCGCGACCATCGCACAGCGCGTGCAGCACCGCGAGCTCATGCGCGAGATCATGAACCGCTGCTACACCGCCGCGACCGAGATGACCACGGCCGATGCGATCGGCGCACTCGAACGCCACAACGTGCCGTGCGGCGTCGTGCTCTCCCCCACCGAGCTCGCGGCCGATCCGCACGCACGCGCCGTCGGCATCCTCGAGGACTCGATGCACCCGACCGCGGGACGGTTGCGCCAGCCCCGTCATCCCTCCGACTTCAGCGGTACGCGTCCGCCGCTCGGCGGGCCCGCACCCCTGCTCGGTGAGCACACCGACGAAATCCTGCGCGAGCTCGGCGTCGGCGACCGCATCGCGGAACTGCGCGCGTCGGGCGTTGCGGGCTGAACGAGACGAGTCCTACGGCGCCGGATCGACGCCGCCCGAACAACGCAGCGCCTGACCGGGGGCCAGGAACACCAACATCGGCCGCTCCGGGGCCGGCCGGGATCCTCGTCCGGTGTCGTGAAGCCGCCCGTCTGGGCGCTCAGTCGCCGGTCTGACCGTCGATCTGCTCGCGCATCACGTCGAGATGACCCGCGTGACGGGCCGTCTCCTCGATCATGTGCACGAGGATCCAGCGCAACGAGACGTGACCCCGGTACTTGTCCTCGGCGACGCTCAGGGTGTCGAGCGAGGGCGCGGCCGCCGCGATCGCGCGGGAGTTCGCGCACGCAACCCGGTACTCCTCGAGAACCGAGTCGACGGAGTCGGCCGCCCGCAGATGGAACGACCCGTGGTCGTCCCAGATCGGGTCTGCCGCGCCGCCCGCGAAATCCTCGACGAACCAACCGGTCTCGACGGCCGCCAGATGCGCGACGATGCCGAGGGGCGACATCCCCGTCGGCGTCATGATCCGCGTCGCTTCCTCGAGCGACAGTCCGGTCACCTTGTGCTCGACGATCTCGCGGTACCAGTCGAGGAAGCCGACGAGGAGTGGCCCCTCTTCTGCCCGGGCACCCAGGTGGTCGGTCGCCGACATCGAGGACCGCGCGCTCAGCCGGGCAGGATCTCGGCAACACGCACGTGCGGCGAAGGGCCACCGGTGAGCGGCAGGAACTGCAGGAGCGCGCCGAAGTCCCCGGCCATCTTCACCTGACCCCGCATGAACCCGACCGACAGATCGAGAGTTCCGTCGTGCAGCGCCTGCGCGTCTGCCGGAGTGGCGGTGAAGGTCACGTCGGCCGGTCCGGCGGAGGCGCTCTCGCCGCGCTCCACGACCCCGCCGTCGGCGACGCGCACCCAGCCCCGAGCCTGTTCCTTCTTGCCGGCCGCGACGACGAACTCGACGATCATCCCGCCTTGACCCCGTTACCGCTCGACGCGCTCGCGCACGCCGGCGAACACGTCGTCTTCGAACTCACCTTCGGGCACATGGTTGTCGACGAGGGAACGCGCGAGCGTGTACTCCTCCCACGGGAACACCTCGCGGATCACGTCGTCGGGCAGCCGCATCCAGTGGCCGACGGGATCGACCTGGGTGCGGTGCGCGAGCAACGCGGCGCGGCGCTTGGCGAGGTAGTCGCCGACGTCGATCAGGGTGGTGAACTCGTCCTTGCGATTGGTGTCGAAACCCCGCTCGAACCATGTGGTGTAAGCGCTCTCCTCGCCTCGGTCGAGGTAGGCCTGGTGCAGCGCCTTGACCCGTGCGATCGACCAGGACACGTAGTAGAGCTTGAGCGGCTGCCACGGCTCGCCCGCGTCGGGGTAGGCCTCGGGATCGCCGGCGAGATCGAACGCGGGAACCGAGATCTCGTGCACCCGGATGTGATCGGGATGCGGATAGAAGTCGCGATCGTCGCGGTACGTGATGATCACCTGCGGGC
>JAUZEI010000569.1 GCA_030839105.1 Actinomycetota bacterium | reverse complement strand
GAGCGCAGTGAGCACCGCAGGGTCCTCGACCAACGACAGCGCCGGCAACGGCCGACCCGACGGCGGCTGGCGGAACAGCTCGGCGGTACCGTCGGCGTCGGTCGCGCTTCCGCCGTTTCCGAACGTGAACAAGCGTCCCCCGTGCCGGAAGCGGTGCGCCATCGCGTCGGCGGCCCGCTGCAGTACATCGTCGCACCGCGCGAGGGTCGCGGTCCGCAACGCGGCGCTCTCGGCGGACTTGGTCCGGGCCGAGGCCGCGAGGTCGACGAGCAGGCCGCGGGCGTCGTGCTCGTCGGCGTCGATGAAGGGGTACAAGAATCCCGTCGGCTCACTCATCGCGCTTCCGTTCCGAGACGTCTCCGCGCTGCGGATCCGAGAACGCTTCGCGACGCGCCTCCGAGAATGACGTGATCGC
Source organism: Actinomycetota bacterium (assembly GCA_030839105.1). GTDB lineage: Bacteria > Actinomycetota > Acidimicrobiia > IMCC26256 > PALSA-610 > PALSA-610. The sequence goes on along the minus strand of JAUZEI010000569.1, from coordinate 5,195 downwards.
GACGCCGGCGTGGACCAGGACGAGGTCGCCCGGGGCCACCGGATCGATCAGGCTGACGTCGATGGTCTCCAGGTGGCCCGCCGCAAGCACCTCGGCGCGGCCCCCGTCGAGCACGACGGCAACCTCCGCCACCCGGCCCTCGTCCGAGCACGTCACGCACACGTCGTCGGTACACGGCGCGTCAACGGCGAGCAGGCCGGGGTGCTCGAACACCACGTGGGTCAGCTCCCAGAGCAGGTGGTAGAGCAACACGAGATCGCCCCGACGCGCCGAGAACGTCGCGTCGAGACCATCGAACCAGACGACATGATCGGCGGCGCCGGCCGGCGGGCGCGGTCCGGCACCGATCCACAATCCGGTGACACCCCACGCGTCGGCGCGCTTCATCAACCGTGTGACGCGCGGGTCGTCGGCGGTACCGATGGCGAGCACCACGTCGCCGGGCCGCGCCAACAGACGTACCGCGCCGACGAGATCTGTGCTCTCGACGCTCACCGCCGGAAGCGCCCGCTTGCCGACGATCACCGGGTGTACGAACTCGACAGCGACATGGCGCCCGTGTGATGGCCACTGCGGCGAAGCGCACCACATCGTGGCCGACGCGGCGAACCGGCGCGCGATCGACAACGACGCGAAGGCGAGCTCTGTCCACGGGTCGGCCGACACGTCGACCCGTGCACCCGCGCGTGCGTCTGCAAATGTGTCCGGGCGCGTCGACTCGGTCATCACGCCTCCCCCCGGTTCGTGGAGGGCCGCCAACGGTGGGCCGCGACGGCGACCTGACCCAACGCGAGCCCGCCGTCGTTCGGCGGGACGCGCCGGTGAGTCAACACGCGCAAGCCGTTCTCCCGCAACGCAGTGGTCGCGAGGCGCACGAGCAGCGCGTTCTGGAACACGCCGCCACTCAACGCGACCCGATCGAAGCCGGTTTCTTCACAGAGAGAACCCGCGGTGTCGGCCACGACCTGCGCGACCGCGACATGAAAGCCGGCCGCGATGGCGCCGACGTGCGCTCCGTCGCGGAGATCGTCGACGATGGCACGGATCACAGGCGTCGCGTCGAGCTCGTCGTCCTCGACACCGAACCGGTACTCGCACGGCCGGTCGGGGCACGCGGCCGCGATCGCCTCCAACTCCGTCGCTGCCTGCGCTTCGTACGACACGACGGTGCGCACTCCCACGAGCGCGCTCACCGCGTCGAAGAGACGACCGATACTCGACGACGGCACACACTGCACCCCGCGCTCGAGCTGCCGCGCGAGCACGGCGCGCTCGGCGGGCGTCGCGACCTGCACGGGGGGAAGATCGGGCTGCCACTCGACGCCGGCGGCCCACAAGTGCGCCAGCGCGGCCCGGTACGGCTTCCGGATCGTCGCGTCACCCCCGGGTAGCGACACGTAGCGCAGGTGCCGGACCCGTTCGAGATGCGCATACCCGCCGACGAACACCTCGCCGCCCCAGATCGCGCCGTCGGTGCCGTAGCCCGTGCCGTCGAAGGCGAAGCCGATCACCGCATCGGTGCTGCGCAGCCCGTGCTCGACCATTACCGCCGCGATGTGCGCGTGATGATGATGCACCGACACGCCTTCGGTGCCGCCCTGGCGTTCGGCCCACGCCCGCGTGTGGTAACCGGGATGCGCGTCGGCGGCGATGAGCTCGACGTCGACCTGATACATCGCGGCGAACTGCCGGGTGGAGCGTTCGAACGCATCGAGCGTCTCGAGACCGCCCATGTCTCCGATGTGCTGACTCATCCACGCGTCGCGACCCGAGGCGAGACAGAACGTGTTCTTGAGCTCGCCGCCGACCGCGAGCATCGGCGGAACGTCGAAGGGCAACCGGATCGGCACCGGCGCGAAACCGCGTGAGCGACGCATGGGAAGTTCCCAACCGTCGACGACGCGCGCGACCGAGTCGTCACAGGGAACGTGGATCGGCCGATCGTGCAGCAACCACGCGTCGGCGATGGCACCCAGGCGGCGGCGTGCCTCCTCGTCGTCGAAACATATTGGCTCGTCACTCAGGTTGCCGCTCGTCATCACCAGTGCATCGGGTGCGGGCGCGTCGCTCCCGGGCACTGCACGGAACAGGAGGTGGTGCAGCGGCGTGTAGGCGAGAAGCACACCGACGAACGGGTTCCGGGGCGCGATGCCGGGCGCGAGGTCGCTGTCGCGGCGACGGTGCAGCAGGACGATCGGCCGGGCGGCACCGGTCAGGAGCGCGGCCTCGTCCTCGTCGACCGAAGCGACGCGTCGAGCGGACTCGACGTCGACGACCATGACTGCCAACGGCTTGTCCGGCCGGCGCTTGCGGCGGCGCAGCCGGGCGACCGCCGAGGCGGAACGCGCATCACAGGCAAGGTGGTAACCGCCGAGACCTTTGATCGCCACGATTTTCCCGTCCGCGATCGAGCGTTGGGCGGCGACGATCGCGTCGTCGGTTCCGTGCACGACGCCCGCGGGTCCATCGAACCACTGCCGGGGTCCACACGCTGCGCAGGCGATCGGCTGCGCGTGAAAGCGGCGATCGCCGGGGTCGTCGTACTGGGCCCGGCAATCGGCGCACATCGGGAAGGCGCGCATCGTCGTGTTGGGCCGGTCGTACGGAAGGCGGACCGTGATCGTGAAGCGCGGGCCGCAGTTCGTGCAGTTGATGAACGGGTACCTGTATCGGCGATCGCGGGAGTCCAAGACCTCGCGCAGGCAGTCGTCGCACACGGCGGAATCCGGCGCGACGAACGTGCGTGCCCCCGGCGGTGCCGCACTTTCGGCGGCCGAGCCGCCGACTGACGGCCGATCATCCGTCGGGCTCTCGACGATGCGGAAGCCGGGCTCACCGAGGGCCGGGACCGTGGCGACCTCAACGCTGTCGATGCGTGCCAGCGAGGGCGCCTCCGCAACGAGCCTCGCTTCGAAGACCGCTACTGCACACGATTGGCCTTCGATCTCGACGAGCACGCCTTCGTTGTCGTTGCCGGCCCGGCCGGTGAGCGTCAGCTCCGTGGCCAGCCGGAACACGAAAGGTCGGAATCCGACGCCCTGCACCACGCCGCGCACACGGACCCGCCGGCGCACGACCGTACCGATCGCGGGTGCTCCGACCGCCTCCGAAGTTCGCGCAGCCCGCGATGTCGGCATCGGGATCACACCGGACGACCGAGCGCGACCGCGGCCTCCCGATGCAGTCGGCCGAAGTTGTAGTACGCGGCGCACGCACCTTCCGAGGACACCATGCACGTTCCGATCGGTGTTTCGGGAGTGCAGGCGGTGCCGAACACCTTGCATTCCCACGGCTTGATCACACCCTTCAGCACCTCACCGCACTGGCATGCCTTCGGGTCGGCGACGCGCACGCCCGGAACCGAGTAACGCAGCTCGGCGTCGTGGGCCGCGAACTCGGGTCGCAACTTCAGCGCACTCTGGGAGATGAAGCCCAGTCCCCGCCATTCGAAGTGCGGACGCAGTTCGAAGACCTCGGCGAGGAGCCGCAGGGCGCGGGGATTACCGTCCTCCTTGACGACGCGCGGGGACTGGTTCTCGACATCGCAGCGTCCCTCCCGTATCTGTACGAGGAGCATCGCGATCGCCTGGAGGATGTCGAGGGGTTCGAAGCCGGCGGTCACCAACGGCTTGCCGTATTGCGCGGGGACGAATCGGTACGGACGCTGACCGACGACCGTCGACACGTGACCGGGGCCGAGGAAACCGTCGAGGCGTAGATCAGGTGATTCGAGGATGGCCTTGATCGGCGGCACGATCGTGACGTGGTTGCAGAACACGCTGAAATTCGTCACGTTGTGTTCGCGCGCTTGGAGCAGGGTGAGTGCAGTCGACGGCGCAGTCGTCTCGAAGCCGACCGCGAAGAACACGACGTCCCGATCCGGTGACTCGACCGCGATGCGCAGCGCGTCGAGCGGTGAGTAGACGAACCGGACGTCGGCGCCGCGTGCCTTGGCCTGAAGCAGATTCCCCTCGCCGCCCGGGACGCGCATCATGTCGCCGAACGACGTGAAGACGACATCCCGGGTCTCCGCAACCGCGATGGCGTCGTCGATGCGTCCCATCGGGATCACGCAGACCGGGCACCCCGGTCCGTGGACGAGTTCCACGGATGGCGGCAGGACGTGCTCGATGCCGTGCCGATAGATCGTGTGCGTGTGGCCTCCGCACACCTCCATGAATTTGAAGTGGTCGTCGCCCGCCAGCTCGGTGATCTGCGATACCAACGCCCGCGCCGCCGCAGGGTCGCGGTACTCGTCGACGAAGCGCATCGCTATCGCCCTCCCGCCTCGTTCGTGATCCTCGACGACCAGAACGCCTCGAGCTCCTCGTCGAAGGCCCGACCCATCAGCTGCAGCGAGGCGAGGGCGAGCGCGGCCTCGTCCTCGTCGATCTTCGACATCGCGAACCCGACGTGGATCAGGACCCAATCGCCGACGGCGAGGTCGACGTCCTCGAGCAAACCGATATTGACGATCCGACCCACGCCCGACACGTCGACGCGCGCCAGCTGATCGCTCACTTCGAGGAACTCGACCACTTGGCCCGGTATCCCGAGGCACATGGCGAACCTCCTACCTCTCCATCTGGGCGACGATGTCGACGCGGACGACGACGTCGGGCTCGACCTTGAACATCAAGATGCGCGGTGGCTCCATACCGAAGTCACGGATGTCGAACGTCGACTCTCCGTCGAGGCGCAGGGTGTGCGGATCGACGACCGTCACGGTCATCTCGTCCCGGCACGGTCGGGTGACGCCGCGGAACGCCACGTCGCCGCTCACGTGGTACCGGCCCTCACCATCGGCGCGCTCGATCGCGGTGAGCACACCCTTGATGGTCGGGAACCGGCGCGCGGCCAGGCGCTTGAGGAGCTCCCGATCCTCGAATCGGTTTCCGGACGACAGGCGGGTGACCGGGAGCGAGACCGTTCCCGCCCGGGCCGCGGAGAGGTCGACCGTGCCGGTGTCCTCGATCGTCAGCTCGACGTAGCCCTCGAGACCGTCCATCGACGACCGGATCGGGTGCACGTTCGAACGCGCGTCGATCCACACCTTCGACTGTTCGGGGACGATCCGATAGCGCGTCACTCCCTACATCTTCCGCACGCGGCGATAGCGGTTGATATCGGGGATCGACGTGACGAGGAGCAGGAGAAGACCAACGACGAGCAGGCCGAAGATGATCAGGGCTATG
>JAUZEI010000557.1 GCA_030839105.1 Actinomycetota bacterium | reverse complement strand
GACGAGCTTGCCGACGTCGTGCAGGAGCGCGGCCGTGGGCGTCTCGGCCGGAAGCTTGTGGCCGCCGTGCGACATCCCCACGTGCGACCTGAGCGTCTCGGCCGCCAGCATGGCCAGCACCGAGTGGCTCCAGAGCTCCCCTTCTGCAAGTTCGTACGCCGGGATCGCCGTCTCCATCCGGCCGCGGACATTGACGCCGAGGGCCAGCGCCAGCACCGGCCCGGCACCCAGGCGGACGACGGCGTCGCGCACTGTCGCGATCTCAGTACGGGCCGCACTCCACGAGGAGTTCGCACTCCGCAACAGTGCCGCGGTCAGCGCCTGGTCGTAACGGACGATGTCGACGATCTGGGCGAGATCCGGTGACTCACACGCCGCGACCATCGCGAGCCGGCTCACGCTCGTAGGTAACGGTTCGAAACACCCTGCCGAGCGCGCTGCGGCGTCGAGATCGATCACACCAACGGGATCGGTACCCGAACCCCTGTCCTCAAGGCGCGATCACGCACCCCGTCAACGCACGAGCGACGCCACCAGGCCGACCTGGCCCAGGTGGTACGTGACCATGATCGCCACCGGCGCCCATGCGAACTTCCGCACGAATCGGTCCCACGCGATCATCGAATCGGAAGCGACGAACAGCACCGCCCCGACTGCCGCGAGGGTGTTGAGAGTTGCGAGCGCGGTGGCGAGCATCGCGGAGATCACGACCATGTACGCCACGACAGCTATGCGCAGCTCACGCGGCTCTCCACTCGCAGCGATGGCCGTGAGGACGCGCCTCGCGACCGGCGTCACCGCCCCGACCGTCACGATCACCGCGACAACGAGCGCCCCGACCGACGGCCCGTTGACCCAGAAGCCGACGAGGTAGGCGAGATGACCCACGAGGAACGCGGCCAGTCCCGGAACGAACAGATCGCCCGGCACCATGAGGAAAACGTCCCCGGCGAGCGAGCAGACCAACGCTGCGATGAACCAGATGCGGCGCGTGTGCGCGTCGGCAGCCGGATCGAGAAGTCCGGCCGCGAAGATCAGCGCGACGAGCGTCGCCGGCTTGCAGACGTACTCCAGCGCGAGCACGCGCCGAGGCCGCGCGACCGCGTACCAGTTACCCAACGCGAACAACAATGCGAAACCGAACGCGGCTGCGCTCGGCCCGTTCACGGGGCCAACCGTTCACGCTGCCAGGCACCGCCCCCGTCGCGGCGGTAGCGCACGCGATCGTGCAGTCGATCGGGTCGGCCCTGCCAGAGCTCGAGCTCGTCGACACCCACGAGGAATCCACCCCAGAACGGCGGGAGCGGCGGGTCTTGGCCCGCGAAGCGCGCTTCGACATCGGCGACCCGGGCCTCCAGTTCCGCGTCGTCGACGACCCGACTCTGCGGGGACGCCCACGCGCTCAGGCGATGACCGAGCGGCCGAGTCTCCCAATAGCGCGCGGCCTCGGTCGTCTCGACCAGTTGCACCCCGCCGACGACGCGCACCTGCCGCTCCTGCTCGCGCCAGTGGAACACGAGCGCGGCACGCGGGTTCGCCACGAGCTCGCGCCCCTTGGCGCTCTCCAGGTTCGTGAAGAACGCGAACCCGCGCTCGTCGAGACCCCGCAGCAGCACCGTCCGGGCCGAAGCCACACCCCCGGGAGTCGCGGTGGCGAGGGTCATGGCGTCGGGTTGGCGCACTCCCGCGGCCTCGGCTTCGCCGTACCAACGCCGAAATTGGGCGATCGGGTCGGCATCGACCGACTCGGGACTCAGCGGCGCAGGCGTACGTGACACAGCTGTCAACCGTGCCAGACCGCTGGGGACGGTGCCACAATGACCACATGGCTTTTCACCACGTCGCCATCGCCACTCGGGACCTCGACGCCACGCACCACTTCTACAGCGAGGCCATGGGGTTCCGGCTCGTGCGGGTCGAAGCCATGCCGTACGCGGAGACCGGCTGGGCGCGCCACCTGTTCTACGACACCGGCAACGGTGAGATGCTCGCGATCTGGGATCTCAACGGCGAGAACGTCCCCGACTTCGATCCCGCGATCTCGACCGGACTCGGTCTCCCGAGCTTCGTGAACCACATCGCGTTCGACTCGACCTTCGACGACCTCGACGCCAAGCGCGATCGCTGGCTGGAGCACGGCTTCGACGTCGTGCGCATCGACCACGGCTGGTGCACGTCGGTGTACGCCAACGACCCCAACGGGATCATGGTCGAGTTCTGCGCGACCACCCGAGCGTTCACCGCCGACGATCATCGCGACGCGCAGGAGATGCTCACGGCCGCGGTGCCGCCGTTGAACAAGCTCGAGCCGCCGATCCAGTTCTTCGAGGCGCGCTCACGCAACAACGCCGCCGTCTCGTAGCGCCGCAATCTCAGCCTGGGAAGAACCGGCGAGGGCGCGCAGCACCGCGTCGGTGTGCTCGCCGAGCGCGGGACCGACGGAACGGATCGCGCCGGGCGTACGGGAGAACTTCGGGACGACCCCTGTCATCGGCACGTCGCGCTCGAAGCCGGCCGCCAGCCGAACGATCATCTCGCGCGCCGCGATGTGCGGATCGGTCGCGAGATCGGGCGCCCGATTGATCAGGCCGACCGGAACCTCGTGTGCCCGCAGGAGCGCCACGAGGGCGGCGGCCGGCATCGTGCGCGTCCACTCGCCGATCTCGTCGTCGAGCACATCTTGGCGCGCGGCGCGCGATTCGTGCGACGCGAGCTCGCGGCCCAGGTCGGGCCGATCCATTGCGGTGCACAGACGGGAGAAGACCGCGTCGGCGTTGCCCGCGATCACGACGTCGTGGCCGTCGAGCGTCGGGTATGCGTTCGCGGGCGCGACGTCGCGCAGGATCCCGCCCGAGCGCGTCCGTATCACGCCCGCGAGCTCGTAGTCGGCGACGGTCGACTCCATCAACGCCATCACGGCTTCGTAGATCGCGACGTCGACCTCCTGACCGCGTCCGCTGCGGCTGCGTTCGTTGATCGCGGCGAGCGTTCCGATCACGGCGAACAGCGCAGCCAGCGAATCGCCGATGGAGATCCCCGTGCGCGCCGGAGGACGATCGGGCTCACCCGTGGTGTGCCGGATTCCGCCCATCGCCTCGCCGATCGAGCCGAAACCGGGTTCGGCCGCGCGCGGTCCGGTCTGACCGAAGCCCGAGACGTGCACGAGTACGACACCCGGATTGGTCGCGGCCAGAGTCTCGTAGTCGAGTCCCCAGCCCGCGAGCGTGCCGGGCTTGAAGTTCTCGAGCACGACGTCGCAGTGCCGCGCGATGCGACGCGTGACGTCGCGGCCGCGCGCGTCGCGCAGGTCGATCACCACCGACTGCTTGTTGCGGGCGATCGCCGGCCACCAGAGGCCGTCACCGTCGATGCGCACGCCGTAGCGCCGCATGATGTCGCCCGCGCCCGGTGCCTCGATCTTGACGACCTCGGCACCGAGATCGCCGAGCAGCTGACCGGCGAACGGACCCGCGATGAAGGCTCCGAGCTCGAGCACACGCAGGCCGGCCAGCGGGGTGTCGCTCACGGGCCGAAGAGTAGGGTCTCGCCATCCGAGGAGGTGCCCGATGGATTTTGCCCCGAGCGCGCGAAGTGAGGAGCTGAAGGCAAAGCTCGTCGATTTCGACAACGAGGTCGTCCGGCCTGCGGAGCCCCTCTACCGCGCGCAACGCGACGAGTCGGGTGACCCGCATTTCCCGCCGCCCATCATGGAAGAGCTCAAGGTCGAAGCCCGCAAGCGCGACCTGTGGAACCTCTTCCTTCCGGAGTCCGAGCACGGCCCTGGGCTCACGAACCTCGAGTACGCGCCCCTCTGCGAAGTGATGGGTACGTCGCCGCTGCTCGGCGAGGCCACGAACTGCTCGGCCCCCGACACCGGCAACATGGAGATCCTCGAACAATTCGGAACCCAGCTGCAGCAGGAACAGTGGCTGCGACCGTTGCTCGACGGCGAGATCCGGTCGTGCTTCGCGATGACCGAACCGTGGGTCGCGTCGAGTGACGCCACGAACATCTCGAGCCGTATCGAACGCGACGGCGACGACTACGTGATCAACGGCCACAAGTGGTTCACGAGCGGCGCGCTCGACCCCCGTTGCAAGCTCGCGGTGTTCATGGGTGTCACCGATCCCGACACTGACACGTACCACCGCCAGTCGATGATCCTCGTTCCGATGGACGCGCCCGGCGTCACCGTCGTGCGCGGTCTGCCCGTGTTCGGCCACTCCGAGGGCGGCGGCCACGGCGAGACGCTGTGGGAGAACGTGCGGGTGCCGAAGGAGAATCTCCTCGGCGAGGAGGGCGGCGGGTTCGCCATCGCCCAGGCCCGCCTCGGCCCCGGCCGCATCCACCACTGCATGCGCGCGATCGGCATGGCGGAGCGCGCCCTCGATCTCATGTGCATGCGCGCCCAGACCCGGGTCGCGTTCAAGAAGCCGCTCGCCGATCAGGGCGTCGTCCAGTCGAACATCGCCGAATCGCGCATGCAGATCGAACAGGTGCGGCTGCTCACCATGAAGGCGGCATGGATGATGGACACCGTCGGTAAGAAGAACGCCCGCACCGAGATCGCGGCGATCAAGGTCGTGGCGGCCCGCGTTGCCACCGACGTGATCGACCGCGCCATCCAGCTCTTCGGCGGAGCGGGTGTCACCGACGACTGGCCGCTCGCGTCGATGTATGCACACGCGCGCACGTTGCACCTCGTCGACGGCCCCGACGATGTCCACCTCCGCCAGATCGCGCGCAACGAGCTCGGCAAGTACGCGCAGCTGCGGCCCGCCGGTTTCTGAACATGCGTCCCGCAGGGACAGGAGCCCCGAGATGAAGGTCCGGATCGGCTACGGGCTCGGAAACCTCCGGCCGCTGTCGGGCGACGCGCTCGGCGCGATGGCCGAAGGGCTCGAGGCACACGGGTTCGACTCGCTGTGGCTCTCGGAACGGATCAGTGGCCCCGCGCCCGATCCGGTGGTGGCGCTGACCTACGCGGCGGCCCGCACGAAGAAGATCAAGCTCGGCACGAGCGTGTCGGTGCTCCCCGGCCGCAGCCC
>JAUZEI010000537.1 GCA_030839105.1 Actinomycetota bacterium | reverse complement strand
GCGCGGCGGCCGCCGATGCCGGCGACCGGATCGTGCTCGTGCCGCGGGTCGACGGACGGTTCGCTCGCGTCGGGACGATCGCAGCCATTGAAAGTGCCGGAGACCTTCCCAACGGAACCCGTGCTCTGGTGATCCGGGGTGTCAGCCGCGGCCGCGTCGGCCACGGTGAGCTCGGCGCCGACGGTGCCCTCCACGTCCAGGTCGAAGAGCTCGACGAGCAGCCGCCCACGGCGCGTGCTCGCGAGCTGGCCCGCGAATACCGCGCGGTCGTCGAGTCGATCCTCGAGCACCGCGGTGCCCGCCGGATCGCCGACGTGCTCGCCGGTGTCGAGGACCCGGGACAGCTGGCCGACACGGCCGCCTACTCGCCCGACTACACGATGGACCAGCGCGTCGAGCTGCTTGAGACCGTCGACGTCGAAGCGCGCCTCGAGCTCGTGTTGGGCTGGATGCGCGAGACGCTCGCCGATCTCGAGCTGAAGGACAAGATCCGTACCAACGTCACTGACGGCCTCGACAAGCAGCAACGCGAGCTGTTGCTGCGTCGCCAACTGAGCGAGATCCGCAAGGAGCTCGGCGAAGGCGACGACGACGTCGTGGCCGAGTACCGCGCCAAGCTCGACGAGAAGGAGCTGCCCGACTCAGTGCTGCTCGCGGTCGACAAGGAGCTCGACCGCCTGGAGCGTATGGGCGAGCAGAACCCGGAGCAGGCGTGGGTGCGGAACTGGCTCGACGCCGTGGTCGAACTGCCGTGGGGCGAGGTTGCGCCCGAGAGCAACGACATCACGGATGCACGCAGTGTGCTGGACGCCGACCACGAAGGACTGGCCGACGTCAAGGACCGCATTCTCGAGTTCCTGGCCGTGCGCGTCCTGCGACGCGAGCGCGGTCTCGGCACCGAGAGCGGGCGCGGTTCCGGTGCGATCCTCGCCCTGGTCGGCCCTCCCGGCGTCGGTAAGACGTCGTTGGGTGAGTCGGTCGCGCGGGCATTGGGCCGTCCGTTCGTGCGCGTCGCCGTCGGCGGTGTGCGCGACGAGGCCGAGATCCGTGGGCACCGTCGTACCTACGTGGGTTCGCGACCGGGCCGAATCGTCCGGGCGCTGACCGAAGCCAAGGCGATGAATCCCGTCGTGCTGATCGACGAGATCGACAAGCTGCAGGCCGGTGGTTGGTCGGGCGATCCTGCGAGCGCGTTGCTCGAGGTGCTCGACCCCGCGCAGAACCACACGTTCCGCGACCACTTCCTGGAGCTCGACCTCGACCTCTCCGACGTGTTGTTCCTCGCGACCGCGAATCAGCTCGACACCATCCCCGGGCCGTTGCTCGACCGGATGGAGATCGTGACGCTCGACGGTTACACCGAGGACGAGAAGGTCTCGATCGCCAAGCACCACCTGTTCCCGCGCCAACGTTCGAAGGCCGGACTGCGTGACGACGAGCTCGACATCACCGATGCCGCGTTCCACGCACTGGTCGACGGATGGACGCGTGAGGCGGGCGTGCGCGGACTCGAACGGCAGATCGGCAAGATCGCGCGCAAGACCGTGCGCAAGATCGCCGGTCAGGAGGCGACGAGCGTCGTCGTCGACGAGCCCGACCTGAAGGAGTACGTGGGACGTGCACGCTTCCGTCACGACGACGCGGAGCGCGCTGCCATCCCGGGGCTCGCAACCGGTTTGGCCGTCACCGGTGCCGGTGGCGACGTGTTGACGATCGAGGTGACCGCCATGGACGGCGAACCCGGTCTGCAAGTGACCGGTCAACTCGGCGACGTCATGTCGGAGTCGGCACACATCGCACTGTCGTTCGTGCGGTCCAATGCGAACGAGCTCGGCGTGCTGCCGGGTGCGTTCGAGCACCGCAAGTTCCACCTGCACGTTCCCTCGGGTGCGATCCCGAAGGACGGCCCGTCGGCGGGCATCACGATGACCACGGCGCTCGCGTCGTTGGTCACGGGACGCCCGGTGAAGCCGAACGTCGGTATGACGGGTGAGGTCACGTTGCAGGGTCGCGTGTTGCCGATCGGTGGGCTGAAGCAGAAGCTGCTCGCAGCCCACCGGGCCGGGCTCACCGACGTCGTGATCCCGATCGACAACGAGCCCGATCTCGACGACGTGCCCGAGCAGGTGCGAAAGCTCCTGAACGTGCACCCGGTCCGGGACGTACGCGAGGTACTCGCGATCGCCCTGACGTAATCCCCCCGGCACCGCGCGTGCACGGGACGGCGGCTTTATGCTGCCGCCCGTGCACGTGCAGCCGAGGCGGGAACCGTGGCGCGAAGCCGGCGTCGGGGAAGCGCGATGAGCGCCAAGGCCCGTACGCTCTTCGTCGGGCTCGACGCCTGCGACCTCGACATCGCGCAGCGGTTCGCGGCCGACGGCTCGATGCCAAGGCTCGCCGCCCTGCTCGAGACCGCGGCGGTGCAGGAAACTCTCGGTCCGCTCGGCTTCCTCGTCGGTGGCAACTGGGTGACGATCCACACGGGAACGTCGCCCGCGCGTCATCAGTTCCTCTGCTCCGGACAGGTACGCGGCGGGACGTACGAACCGGTGTGGGTCGGTCCGTACGGTGCCGACTACGGGACCGAGTCGCCGATCTGGAAGTGGGTCTCGGATGCGGGCGGCCGCGTCGCCGTGCTCGACGCACCCCATGCCGCGGCGACCGACGACGTGAACGGTGTCCAGCTCGTGGAGTGGGGTTGTCACGACCGGCACGCCGAGACGTGCTCGTCCCCTCCCTCCTTGCTCGCCGAGATCAACGAAACCTACGGACCGCACCCGCTCGGTAGCCGGGCCGCGCCGTTCCCTCATCACGCGCCCTGCGACGTGTCGCATCGCGTCGGCGTGCACCGCACGACCGCCGAGAACCAGACGATGCTCGACGAGATGATCGAGGGCACCCGCCGCAAGGCGGCGTTGTCGCGAGATCTCCTCGATCGTGGCGACTGGGACCTCTTCTACACGGTGTTCGGCGAGGCGCATTGTGCCGGGCACCAGTTCTGGAAGATCCACGACGAGACGCACCCGTGGCACGACCCCGAGGAGCGGCGCGCGCTGGGCGGCGACCCGCTCCGGGCGGTCTACGCGGCCCTCGACGCGGGCCTGGCCGAGGTCATCGACCGGGCCGGTACCGACGCGACCGTGTACGTGCACCTCTCGCACGGCATGCGGTCGCACTACGACGGCACGTGTGTGCTCGACCCGGTGTTGTGGCGCCTCGACGAATACGCGTCGCGTACCGATCTGCGCGGACGTTTCACGCGCGCCGTCGACGCCGCGGCCAACGCGCTCCCGCGTTCGGCGCGCCGCCGCGCGCTTCCGTCGCTCATCGATCTCCGCCGCAAGCTGGTTGCATCGCGCGGACCGATCGGTACCGATGGCCGGGCGGTCGACATCCCCCAATGGGTCGGCGAGCGGCGCTGGTGGATGCAGCCCAACGATTCCGTGTACGGCGCGGTGCGCCTCAACCTCGACGACCGAGAGCCGAGCGGAAGGATTCGCGCGACCGCCAAGCGCGCCGCCGCGGAGTGGCTCGCCGATCGGCTGCTGGAGCTCGTCAACGTCGACACGGGCCGGCGCGCGGTCGCCGACGTGCACTTCACCGACGACCACTACGAGCGCAGCGACGGCGACCCCCTCGGCGACCTGATCATCGAGTGGGATCGCAGCGCGCCGATCGACACCGTCTGGTCGCCCGCGACGGGAGTCGTCACCGCGCCGTACAAGCAATGGCGCACCGGCGATCACGATCGAGCGGGTCTCCTGCTCGTCCGCGGCCGCGGTATCGCGCCGGGTCGACGGCCGGGCACGATCTCCGTGATGGACGTCGCGCCCACGCTCGCCGCGTCGCTCGGCGTCACTCCTCCGGGAATCGACGGGATCGCGCGCGCCGACCTGATTCCGTCGGACGCGTCGGGTCCGGTGTCGACGGTCCGACCGTCGAGCGGGTTGATCGGACCGCTGCTGAGTGACCGCGCGTTGCGCCCGTCGGGACCGCGGCCGTATTCCCGGCGTGCCTTCGACGTCCGTGCCGATCTCTGGGCGCAGCGCTACGCCATCGGCCTTTCGCGCTCGCTCCACGCCGAGCACGTCGCGGTCGCCGATCTGCGCGACGACGTCGGTGGCCTCGGCGCACGCGTCACCGAGGTCGAACGTCTCGCGTCGATTGCCGAGGTGACGGCCTGGCTGCGCCACGTCGACGTTCCCGAGACGCTCCTCGTCTCGGTCGTGATGCCGACGCGCAACCGTGCCGGGCTGCTCGAACGGGCGATCGGCTCGGTCTTTCGCCAGAGCTACACGAACTGGGAGCTGGTGGTCGTCGACGACGCGTCCAGCGACGAGACGTGGGCGCTCCTGCAGAAGTACGCCGACAACGATCCCCGGATCCGCGCGTTCCGATTCGACGATCAACGCAACTCCTCCGGCGCCCGCAACCACGCGCTCGATCTCGTGCAGGGTGACGTGGTCGTCTACCTCGACGACGACAATCGCTTCGACCCCGATTGGGTGCGTTCCGTCGCGTGGGCCTTCTCCGAGTACCCGGACACGCAGGTTGCGTACGGCGCGCGCGTGATCGACGACGACACTCGCCATCAGGGTCGTCCCGGCCGGTCGATGCCGATCGTGCAATTCCTCGCGTGGGACCGCGTGGCGATGATCGAATCGAACCGTGTCGACCAGAACGTCATCGCGCACCGCCCGTCGCCCGTTCGGTTCGACGAGGCGATCGACCAGTTCAGCGACTGGGATCTCATGCTCCAACTCACGGAGCACCGCGACCCGCTCGAGCTTCCGGCCGTCGCCGTGCACTACTACAGCGACGGCGACGATCGGGTGACGAGTATCTCGCGGAGGACCGGCGTGGAGGACGGGCTCGCGGCGCGGGTGCGCGAACGGGCGCGGACGCGGCGCGGTGCAGGGTGAGCGCAAAGGTCTTGTGTACGACGGCGTTCGGACCTCATCTCGACCTGTTCGACGTCACCGGGCCGGCGTTGGAACGGTATGCGGAGCGGCACGGGTACGAGCTGGTCGTCGCGCACGAACGCTTGTCGCGCGGCCGACCGCCCGCGTGGGACAAGATCGTCATGCTG
>JAUZEI010000510.1 GCA_030839105.1 Actinomycetota bacterium | reverse complement strand
TGCGCCGAAGGTCTCCGCGATGGCTTTCCACGCGTCGGCGGCAACGAGCCCCGGCAGCGGGGCGATTTCGCCGAGCGCGCGCCCGTCGCCTGCAATTAACCGTTCGACGGTACGGCGGAATTCATTCGTTCCGGGACCCGGCGCGCCCGGGCCGGCAATCTTCGACCGCTCGAGCAATGCTTCGAGGGTCGGCGGCGCCGACACCGCCGACGATCGGGCGCGCGGCTCGAGCTTGGGTGGGCGCTTTCGGGAACTGCTCATGGCGCGCGCCGAGGCCGGTTCAGCCCGCGCCGAGCTCGCGCGACCGGACGGTCGCGGCACTCACGGCTTCGAGAATGGCCGACCGGAGCCCGTGTGCTTCCAGCTCGCGGAGACCCGCCGCCGTCGTGCCACCGGGCGACGTGACCGCGGCGCGGAGCGCCTCCGGACCCGACGGGTCCTGGGCGAGCAACGTCGCCGAACCGAGCAATGTCTGCACGACGAGCCGGCTCGCGACCTCGCGACCGAGGCCGACGAGGACGCCTGCTTCGACCATGGCCTCAGCGACGAGGAACACGTACGCGGGCCCGGAACCGGACAAGCCCGTGACGGCGTCGAGGAGGGGTTCGGCGACGCGCACGACGACGCCGACGGTACCGAGCAGACGCTCGGCGAGATCGAGATGGTCGCTCCGGGCATGCGTGCCCCCCGCGATCGCGGACGCACCCAGCCCGACCAACGCGGGCGTGTTGGGCATCGCGCGCACCACGGGCCGATCGGGCACGAGCGCTTCGATGCGTTGGATCGTGACGCCCGCCGCGATCGAGAGGACGAGCGTCTCCACGCCGAGCGCGGGGAGTGCGGTTTCGAGCGTGGGACCGACATCGTCCGGCTTCACGGCGAGCACAACGACGTCGGCGTCGGCGACGGCCCACGCCGCGCTCGGCACGACGCGGACTTTGGGGAACTGTTGCTCGAGCACGACGCGTCGTTCGCCGTCGATCTCGGCGATCGAGAGCGCATCGCCTTCGAAGCCGCCGTCGAGCAGACCTCCGACGAGGGCCGCTCCCATCTTTCCTCCGCCGAGCAGCGCAACGCGTGACATCGTCACGAGGGTAACCGTCACGAACGAGGACGAGCTCGGGCCCGAGGAACCTTCGGATCAGACCCCGCACTTCCCCGAACGGAGCCGATCCTCCCGCACCTCGGGCCCGTCGACAGACCGCACGGTAGCACGGGTCGTTCACGCACTACAAGACAACTTCACACATTCCTCGACAATCTCATGGCCTGGCGAATCCGATGCGGATCGCGGGCTGAAACCACCGTTCGACGAGCTCGTAGAGCACTCCGATGATGCGATCGAGCTCGTCGACATCGAGGTGCTCGAGCATCACGCGACCGACGAGATACACGTCACCGTCGGGCCCGATCGAGAAGTGCGCGCCGTAGTTCTGATGGTTGCGCGCAAGCAGGAATCGATACAGCTCGAGCTGGTTGGTCGGTGGATCCGGCATGAAGTACACCTCGTAGCGCAACGTGCGCTGGTGCAGATCGAAATAGATGGTCGCCGCGTCGCGTCCGTCGCAACCGAAGCGCACGTACCAGCGCGGGATCTCCGGGTCGTACTCGACGGTCTGGATCCACTCTTCGGCCGCGACCGGGCCTTCGAGATGAGCGGCGATGAGATCGTGACGGGACCGATGGGCTTTCGGATCGAGCGGCTCGTCAGCCATGCGCGTGTCGACCGCGGTCGGCTAGTCGCAGCGCACGAGACCGCGCGCGACCAGATCGCCGTACAGACGGCGCAGGCGAGCCGCGGTCATGCTCCACGAGTAGCGCTGTGACCCCGCCGACGCGCTGATCCCCATCTCGCTCGCGAGCATCTCGTCCGACAACAGCTGCCCGACCGGTGCTGCGTAGTCGGCCGGATCACGACCCTCGACGAGGAATCCGGATTGACCGTGGTCGATCAGCGAGCGCAGGCCGCCGACGGCCGCCGCGACCACCGGCGTGCCGCACGCGGCGGCTTCCAACGCGACGAGGCCGAACGACTCGGAGTGCGACGGCACGATGCACACGTCGGCGGCGCGGTAGTAGTCGGCGAGGCGCTCGTGCCGGCGGGGGCTCACCCATTGGATCTGTCCGGCCACGCCCAATTCCTCGGCGAGCGCATGGACACGCTTTTGCTCCGCGGGCCCGTCGCGCCCACTCGGGCCACCGACGATCACCAGCACGAGCTTCGGGTCGTCGAGCGCGGCGAGGGCGCGCACCGCAAGGTCGGCACCCTTCAACCGTTGGATGCGACCGACGAACAGCAGCATGCGTGGCGCGTCGATGCCGAGACGCTGGCGCGCGGCGCCGCGGTCGCCTGGGAAGAAGACGTTGTGATCGACGCCGGGCGGCACGACTTCGATGCGGTCGAGGGCCGCGTCGTACAACGACGCGAGCTGAGTACGTTCGTCGGCGGTCGACGCGAGCATCAGGTCGGCACACGCAATCACCTCGTGCTCGACCCGAGTGCGATGTTCGGAGTCGTCGTCGACGCCGGCCTCGGCCTTCACGCGGGCCAGCGTGTGGAACGTCGCGACGAGCGGGAGGTCGAGCTCGTGCTTCAAGCGGTGCGCGACCGCGCCGGAGAGCCAGTAGTTCCCGTGCAGGACGTCGACCGGCTCACGCTCGAGAATGCGGTGCATCGACGCGTCGACGAACGGGGCGACGAGCTCGGGCAGCGCGTGCTTGGGAACAGGAGTGCGAGGGCCGGCTTCGACGTGCAGGACACGAAAGCCCGGCTCGACCTGCACCACGGAAGGTTGGGTGCGGTGCTCGGCGCGGGTGTACACGTCGCACTCGACGCCCGCTCGGGCCAGCGCGCTCGCGAGCGCCCGCACGTACACGTTCATTCCGCCGCCGTCGCCGGTACCGGGCTGTGCGAGCGGTGAAGTGTGCATCGAGAGCACGGCGATCCGGCGGACGGACATCGAGTCGGATCGTAGCTAACCCGGGCGCCGCGTCAGACCCTGGGCGGCTCTAGTCGGCCGGGCGTCGGGTTCCCGCCGACCGCGGACGCTCAGCCGGCTTCGGCGTCGCGGGAGGCGTTCTCGGCCTGGAACGACCGGTAGATCTCGATGAGCGCCTGCTTCTGGCGATCGTTGATCGTCGGATCACCGACGATGGCGCCGACGGGGTCCGCGCCGGCCCGCTCGCCGTCGGGATTGGCGTCGAGGATTCCGGCCCGGACGTACAGCGTTTCGGCCGAGATGCGAAGACCCCGCGCGATCGATTGCAGGATCTCCGCCGACGGCTTCCGAAGCCCGCGCTCGATCTGGCTGAGGTACGGGTTCGAGATGCCGGCCAGCTCGCTCAGTTTGCGCAACGACAGCCGGGCATTGCGGCGCTGATCGCGGATGAACCCTCCGAGGTCGTGGAGTCGCGTCTCGAGCGACTCGAACGACTCGGGCATCAGCCCGTCGTCCCGGCAACCTGCCTCGTCGCGATCTCGCGCTCGACGACGTCGATCACGGCGTGCATGGAATGCCGAAGATCGGAGAGCTCGCGCTCGAAGGCGCGGAGGCGCTCGAGTGTCGATTCCAGCTCGTCGGCCGGCAGCACCGGCAGATGCGCGAGTGTCGTGTCGGCGATCAACTGCTCGCGGCCGTCGGGCCAGTGCAGCTCGAGCGCGGGCGCGTCGGGCGGCGGGACCCGGGTGTCGGTGATCGACGAGCGACCCGACTCGCCGCTCAGGATCCGCGGCAGATCCTTGACGAGGTCTTCGACCGACCCGCCGCGCGCGCGTCGTTCGTGCTCCGCCTCGAGAATCTCGATCCGGCCCTGCGCGAGCCGACGGCCGTACGACAGGGCGTTTTCGACCTGATTACATTCCGCCTTCATCTCGCGCAGGTCGTCGAGTGAGCGGGCGTCGAGCTTCGCGACATACGCGGGATCGACCAAACGTTGGATCCGTTCCGTCGGAATCACCTCTCTCGCACGCCGATCGGAACGCTCACCCTACCTGGGCAATTCGCAGTGAGCGGCCAATGTCGCGGAGGGCGGGCTCAGGCGCCGCCGCTGACAGGGGGGAGCACCGCGACCTCGTCGTCGGCCTGCAGTCGGGTCGCCCCACCGGACGGGGGCTCGTCACCGTTCACCCACACGCGCGACGTCGCGAGCACCTGCGCAAACGGCTCGCCGTAGCGATCGACGGCTGCGGTCAACAGAGCATCGAGCGACGCGCCCGATGCCAACTCGTATTCGTCGTGATTGCGGCCGGCGGCCTCGCGGGCCGCCGCGAACATCAGCAACCGCACGATCACGAACGGGTCACGAACCCGGAGGCGGAACGTTCGTGCGCGCGGTCGGGAGCGCGGCGAGGCGCTCCGGTGAGATGGGCTCGCCCGTTGCCTCGTCGACCCCGTACGTGCCGTCGTCGAGTCGCTGCAACGCGGCTTCGATCTCCGCCAGGTCGGTTTCGAGACGTTCGAGAATCGCGAGGTCCTTCTCGCGCTCGATCATCTCCGCACCCTGGTCCTCTTGGTTCGAGTCGAAGCTCGCGACGTCGCCGGACTGGTCGGCCTGCTCCGTGTCGAGCCCCTCGTTGCGCAATCCGGAGATGAGCTCGCCGACCCGGGCGCGTTCGCGCTCCAGTCGCTCGCGGGCCGCCGCTTCGTCCACGTTCTCGGTCATGCGCAGCACGATACCCACCGGATCGGAATCGGTCACTCGTCCAAACCGAAGCGGGCGCGGATCTCGAGACCGTGCTCGTAGAGCATGCCGGCGAGCAGGTCGAGCCGTGTGCTCGCGGTGTCGGTCGCCAGAAGTCGTTGCGCGTCCAGGGGACCGATCGGCGCGAGCGCCGCGGCCTCGTACGACGCGCGTATCGGATCGGGATCGAGCGCGGGTGCATCGGCAACGCGCGGATCGATACGTCGCGCGAGCTCGGTCGCACGCGCGAGCGCCTCGACCACGCGCGTGCGCGCGTCGGCGTCGGCCGGACCCGCGGGCGCGTCGTCGAGCACTTCGACCTCGGCCCGAGGATAGGGATCATCGGGGAGCCAGCTCACGACGCGCACGCGGCGCACGCCGACGGTCGTCAACGCGTAGCGACCGTCGGGCATCTCCCCCGCCTGCACGACGCGTGCGACGGTCGCGACGCCGAAGCGAGTATCGCCGCCGCCGACCTCGCTGCCGCGCTCGATCAGCACGACGCCGAACTCGCGGTCGCCGTCCAGCACGTGGCGCGTCATCAGTCGGTAGCGCGGCTCGAACACGTGCAACGGGAGCAACGCGTACGGGAAGAGCACCGTGCCGAGCGGGAACATCGGCATGGTGATGGTCGCGCCGGGAACGGTGGTCACGGTCTCACGTTTCCTAGTTCCAGCGCGAGCGAACCGCGCGCTTCGTCGTCGCCAGGCGCTCGCGTTGGTCGGCGGGAAGGTCGGGCAACGACATGTGCAACTCGCACAGCCACCCGAGCGCCATCGGGTCGGCCGCGAGGCGACCGCTCTCGAGGTTCCCGAGCATGCGGGCGATGATGGCGTGGGGTTCGGTCGGCGCGAGCAACGCGCGCGAAAAACCGCGGGCGTTCCCGTGGACGCGGGCGAAGACCTGCCGGCACCCCTCGATGTCGAGCAGCTCGCCGCCGTGGAATGGGTCGCACCAGACACCGTCGCGCGCCGCGTCCATCACGAGGAAGTGGCCGGGCATACCGACGCCGTGCACAGGCGTTCCGATGCGTCGTCCGACCTCGATGGCGACGACCGCGAGCGTGATCGGGATGCCCATTCGGCGTTCGAGCACCGCGTCGAGAAACGAGTTCTCGGGATCGCCGTAGTCGTTCGCGTTGCCGCGGAAACCGAGGGTGTCGAAGAGGTAGGCGCGCATGCCGTCGAAGGTCGGCGTCGGGCATCCGGCCGCGAGCTCGTCGAGCCGAGCACACGCGGCGTCGATGTCGAGCTTCGGGTGGGCGTGCGCGGCCAGACAGAAGGCCGCGACATCGAGTCGCATCTCGCCGGCCGACGCCGCGACTGTTGCCGCGAATCGTTCCGTGGCGTCACCAGACGACGGGGGCATGGACGACGACGGTACCCGTACACTCGCAACCAATGGCGGCGAACGCTCCGCGCCCGGCGCGGCTGCACGAGACCATCTCGGCGCTGCTGCATTCCCAGAAGCAGCGGCTCACTCCGACGCGCCGCTGCATCGTCGACGTGCTCGAGGCGGCCGACCGACCGCTGACGATTCCCGAGATCCTCGACGCGCGGGCCGAGCTCGCCCAGAGCTCTCTGTACCGGAATCTCGTGGTGCTCGAACAGGCCCGCGTCGTGCACCGGCTCGTGACCCACGCCGACTTCGCGCGCTACGAGCTCGCCGAGGATCTCACCGGGCACCACCACCATCTGGTGTGCTCGAACTGCGGGCGCGTCGACGATCTCCCGGCGACCGCCGCGGTGGAACGTTCGGTCGCGGCGGCGATCGACGAGGCCGCTCGCCACGCGGGCTTCGTGACCGAGCACCACCGCCTCGATCTCGTCGGCCTGTGCTCGGACTGCACGCCCTGATTCCGGGCGCAACGCGCCCCGCGGGGCAGCGTTACGAGAGCCGGCGGGCGAGATAGGTGGAGTACCAGCCCGCGTAGCGGTCGCGTAGCTCGGGCTGCTTCCAGTCGTCGCCGGTGACGACGCCCCGGCATCGATCGGCACCGCATGTGCACGTGAACATGTCGTAGTCGTCGGAGTCGGTCATCGCGTAGTCGAAGCACAACTCCTCGCCCGCCTCGATGTCGCGCCTGGCGACGAGCAGCACCGATCCGACGATGCCGCAGTTGGGGTCGCACGAGTGGTTCACGTAGTCGGCCGAATCGAACGGGGGCGTGCTCGCGAGGAAGAGGTCGTCGTCGATCTGCAGCGCATGGATGCGCACCGCCTCGCCGAGATCCTCGAGCTCACGACCGTCGACGACATGACCGCCGAAGCCGGCCACGGTGGTGTTCGCCGGGATCGCGTCGACCGCGAACACGCCGGTACCCTTCGTCGCCGTCGGGCGCGTCTGCGCGCTCGGATGAAGCCACGACTGCCGCACACGAGGAATGTACCGGCCATGACCGAGGTAACCGTCTTCGAGGTCGTGGGTGGCCAACCGTTCTTCGACACACTCGTCGAACGCTTCTACACGCGCGTCGAAGCCGATCCGACGCTGCGACCGCTCTATCCCACCGACCTCGGTCCGGGCATGCGAGCGCTCGCCCTCTTCCTCGGCCAGTACTGGGGTGGGCCGCCCGACTACAGCGCGGAGAAGGGTCACCCGCGGCTGCGGATGCGGCATGCACCGTTCGCCATCGGCGGTCCCGAGCGCGACGCGTGGCTGACCGCGATGCTCGCCGCGCTCGACGAGGTCGACGCGCCCGAAACCGCCCGGCAGATGATGCGTGACTACTTCCAGATGGCGTCGACGGCGATGATCAACACCTGAACGGGTCCGAAGTCCGCCCGGGAGCCCGGCCCGCTCGGGAACGCGCCAAACTGTC
>JAUZEI010000480.1 GCA_030839105.1 Actinomycetota bacterium | reverse complement strand
GTGGAAGGAGAACTGGCGACTGTCGAGTTGCGAGAGGTCGAGGAGGTCGCGCACGAGACGCTCGAGCCGGCGCCCCTCGGCGCCGATGATCGCCGCCGCGCGCTTGCGCTCGTGCGGGTCGGCGTCGTCGAGGGTGCCGTCGGCCAATGCCTCGGCGTAGCCGCGGATCGACGTGAGAGGCGTGCGGAGGTCGTGGGAGATGGAGAGCAGGAACGCGCGCTCGCTGCCGCGGGCCTGGTCGAGCTGAGCCGCCATCGTGTTCAGCGCGTGGGCGAGTGCGGTGAGCTCTTCATCGGTATGAAGGGGAAGCTCGGCGCGGGCGGTCAGGTCGCCGGTCGCGAGTTGGGCGGCCGCATGCTCGATCGTGCGGATCGGACGCGTGAGGCGCCGGGCGAGCCACACCGACAGCAGCCCCACCCCGATCAAGACGATCACGCCGGCCGCGAGCATCAGCGGCAACGCGTTGCGGAGCACCGTCATGTCGACGCGCTCGGTCGCGATGACCACGAGCAGTCGGCGGCCGACGCGCGTCGACGTCGGTATCGCGAGGAAGACGGTTTCGCCGCGGCGGCCGCTCACCTCCTGGTCGGCGAGCAGCGCGCTCGGCTGGATGTCGGCGGCGCGCAACGAGGGTGGCAGTTGGTAGTTCGGGTAGTCGACGACGTCGCCGGCGGGGCTGATGAGCACCGCTTGCATGTCCGCCGCGCGCAGCCCGATCCGGAACTTCTGGGCCGGCCGGGACGTGAAGTCGGTCGACTTCACGGCCGCGGCGAGATCAGCCGAACGGGCGCGCATGTCGGAGAGCGCGCGCTGTTGGAGGGAACGGCGGACGAGTCCGAAGGTCGCGAGGCCCGAGAGCACCAGCACCACGAGCGCCACGCCGGTGAACGCCGCGACGAGACGCGTCCGGAGCGAGACACGCGTCACCGGGTCACCGACTCACCGCTTCACCGCTTCATGCCGATGGGCTCAGCATCACTTGGGGTCGAGGCGGTATCCGACACCGCGCACGGTGTCGATGCGCACCGATTCGGCAAGCTTCTTGCGTACCTGCGCGATGTGGACGTCGACGGTGCGCGCGTCGCCGTACCAATCGTGGCCCCACACTCCGTCGAGGATCTGTTGGCGCGACATCGCCAGACCGGGTCGCTCGGCGAGGAACTTCAACAGGTCGAACTCCTTGCCGGTGAAGGCGACGGGCTCCTCGCCGACGCGGACCTCGCGCCGTCCCGCATCGATCGTGACCGCGCCGACCTGTACCAGCTCCGCGGTTGGAGTCGCGCCGTCGGCGCGTCGCAGCACCGCCTTCACGCGGGCGACGAGCTCGGGCGGCGAGAAGGGCTTCGTGACGTAGTCGTCCGCACCGAGCTCGAGGCCGAGGACGCGATCGATCTCGGTGTCGCGGGCAGTGAGGAATATCACCGGGATCGAAGAGGTCTGGCGCAGTCGGCGGCACACCTCGAGGCCGTCGATGTCGGGCAGCCCCACGTCGAGGACGACGAGCCGGGGACGGTGCGAGGTCACGGCGCCGGCGACCTCCTCGCCGCTCGCGGCCTTCACCACCCGGTAGCCGTCGCGCCGGAGGTAGAGCTCCACCAGATCTGCAATGTTCGGCTCGTCGTCGACGACGAGGATCGTCCCGCGTTCCATGTGTCCTCCATCGTCGCACTCAGGGTCGCGGAAAAGTGTGAGGGGACTGTTAGCCGGGCGTGAGGTGTCGGAATGGGTGGCTCGGGCCGCTCGAATGCCAGCGGGACGCCGGTGCGTGGCCGCTTCCACGTCCCTGCGCGCGACCGCTGCGGAGGGTCGCGTGCGCGGGTCCGGAGCGTAGACTCCCCGCCGCTTGACGATCCTCGACGACATTCTCGCGACCAAGCGCGACGAGGTCACGGTGCTCCGCTACCCGCAGACGCGCGACCTGCTCCGCACGACCGCGCTCGAGGCCGGACCGACCCGCGATTTCACCGCGGGGATGCGGCGGCCCGACGGTCACGTCGCGGTGATCGGGGAGTTGAAGCGGCGATCGCCGTCGAAGGGCGACCTCGCGCCCGACCTCGATCCCGGTCAGGTCGCGAAGGCGTACGAAGCCGGCGGAGCGGTGGCGATTTCCGTTCTCACCGATCGCCCGTACTTCGGCGGGATGGTGGCCGATCTGCAGGCCGCGCGCGACGCGACCACGCTCCCGTGCCTGCGCAAGGACTTCACGATCGACGAGGTCCAGATCTACGAAGCGCGCGCGATCGGTGCCGACGCGGTGCTCCTCATCGTCGCTGCAATTCCCGACGACTCATTGCTTGGCGACCTGCACGCGCTGGCGACGGGGCTCGGCATGGGTGTGCTGGTCGAAGCCCACGACGCGCGCGAGGTCGAGAGGGCGTTGAACGCCGGCGCGCAAGTGGTGGGAATCAACAGTCGCAGCCTCTCCACCTTCGCGGAGGACCTCGGCGTTGCGACCGGGCTCTCGGGACTGCTGCCGCCCGAGGTGATCGCGGTGGCGGAGTCGGCGATCCGAACGATCGACGACGCGCGCCGGGTCGCGGCGGCCGGCTTCGACGCGATCCTCGTCGGCGAAGCCCTCGTGCGCGCCGACGATCCCACCGCGCTCGTGCGCGCGATGACGCGGGCCCCGGTCGAGCGCCGGACCTGAGATCGGATGGCGGGCGTGTTCGTCAAAATCTGCGGGATCACGAACG
>JAUZEI010000450.1 GCA_030839105.1 Actinomycetota bacterium | reverse complement strand
AACCCGTAGCTGAGCTCGACGTGTTTCTGGGTCGGCACCACGACCATCAGGTTCGGCGCGAGGCGATACGGACCCTTCGCCCCGGAGATCTTCCAGTTGGGGAAGTACGACTCCTTCACCTCGACCGGTTTACCGATCTCGGAGACGTCGAAGGAGATCTTGTCGACCGACGTACTCACGTTGGTGACCTGCGTCGGGGTGACGGTACGCGGCTGGGAGCGCTTCAGGTCTTTCGCAGCGACGCGCAACCAGTCCTTCGGACCCGTCTGCGCGTACGCGGTACCGAGCACGTCGCGATTGGTCCACCACGGCGCGGTCGTGCACTCCCAACCGTCCTGCATGCGCGGTTCGGGACCCGATGCCTTGTCCCACGTCGTGTTCCAACACTGCGAGTACGAGGGGCGACCGGACGGAAGTCCGGTGAGGACGACCGGCTCGCGGTTCATGCCGACAACGAGATCGGTGTTCGCGACCTCGTAGACCTTCCAATCCTTCAACTGGGTGTCGGGGGCGGGACCGGCGATCGGTGGGTCCTGCGCGATGTCCTTCACGAGCCTCAGCTGCGGACTACGACCCGCGAGCTTCTGCATCTCGGGCGTCCACGCCATGTAGTAGCGGACGCCCAGCATCTGCAGGTGTCGCACGCACAGGTCGAAGTCGGAGTCGGGGCTGCCGTACACGAGGCCGCGCACCGGATTCGACGGATGCTGGGCGCACTCGGCGACGGTGAGGAAGTGGTAGTCGGTGGTTGCGGACGACTCGAAGTAGATGCCCTCCATCGACGCGATCTTCCCGTGCGTGAAGTAGGGAAGAAGCATCAACGCGAGGCTGGTTCCGTAGCTGTTGATCGCATCCGGGTTGCCGGACGACGGCTCCCACAGCGCGCGGCCGTTGCCGTGCGTGTCGGCGACCTGCTCCATTCCGGTCATGATCGCGTGGAACTGCGGATAGGTCGGCTTGGCCTCGTAACCCGCGTAGTTCCACGCCGCCCAACCACTGATGGCGATGTCGGGATTGTTGTCGCGCGCGTCGTATCCCTGATGCATCGCGTAGATGCCGGCGAATGCGACGACGACCGCCACCGCGATCGCGCTGTAACGGCGGGCCGATCTGGCAATCGCCCGGTCGGAGAGGCGGGGCGGCGGCTTCCAACCGGCCGGACCGTGGTCGAACCGCCTATCCGCCAACGCCCACGCCGCTTCCTTGCGCAGCTCCGGGTCGATCGGGACGATGTCGTCGTCACTACCGGTCGCGAGCACGGCCCAAGCGCGGGCGCGCGCGTCTCGTAGGTCACCGTCGCGTATCCAGATGTGGGCGCGCTTCACGAGCATGGCGGCGAGACGCGCGATCTCGGTGGCGCCCATCGCCGCGAGGAATGCCCACGAGAGCATCCAGAACGGGAGGAAGCGCGTGTTCCAGATCGCGTGCTCGGGCCACTCGATGAACAGGATGCCGATGACGAGCGCCAGAACGATGAGTACGAGGGTCGAGCGGCGGCGATACCAGCCCGCGGCGATGATCGCGACCCCCGCGAGGAGCCAGATCCACCACGGCAACCACAGCGTCGGCGAGAAGTGCTTGATCGGGTTGGTGTTCGTGTCGAGCGGTGGACGGCCGACCGCGTTCCAGAGCCCTTCGATCGTGTGTCGCACCGGTCCGGGGAGCGGAAGCCACGACGGCAGCTTGTAGCTGCCCCGCGGGAGCAACTTCGTGTAGCGCATGCTCTGGGTGAATCCCTGTTGCCAGAGCAACGGGAGGAGCCAGACCGCGCTCAACGCGGCCGCGACTCCCCCGACCGGCAACGCGATCGCCCAGGTGCGCTGGGGACGTCGCGTGAGCCAGAGCAGGAACGCCGCGATCGCGATGAAGATCGCGACCACGATGTGCGACATGATCGCCAGCGCGATGAGCAACGCGGGGAGCCAACGCCGCCGGCCCGTGTCGAGCGTGTACGCGAGTGCGCCGAGCCCGAACAGCGCGAACGCGAGCCCGATCGTGAACGAGAACTCGCCCGCGAGCGTGCTGGCGATGTTTCCGCCGTAGATCTGCCACTCGCTGCGAGTTTGCACGAGCGTGCCGAACGCGGCGATTGCGAACGCGGGCGGTGCGGGCCACGGCGTCCGCATGCCCTTGGCGAAGTAGTACGCAGCCGCGGGGAGCATGAGCGGGCCACTCACGGTCACGAGCTTGAACGCGACGTTGTACGGCATCACGACGTCGAGCGCGGCGATCATCAGTGCCGGAATCGGGAAGTAGTACTGCCCGACCGGGAAGCCCGCGTACCAGTCGGGCGCCCAGCCCGAGAGGCGGAATTTCGGGAACCAGTTGTCGATGAGGAACTTGGGCCACCACACGTGGGCGCCCATGTCGCCACCGTTGGTCGTCGTGTTGCGGAACAGGTCGCCGAACCGCAGGTTGCCGTTGAGCGACCAGTGGTGTGCCGGGTCGATGATGCAGAACACCAACCAGGTGCAGACGGCGATCACGGCCCAACCGATGGCCCGCTCCCAGAGCGCGCGCGGCTGGTCGTCCTCGTTGAGGTCCACGGGAGCCCGGGACGGCGCCGGCCAGGCGATGGTCGTCTCGGGCCCGGATGCCGCCGGGGTTTCCTTCGTGGGAGCTGCCACCGCAGGAAAGGATGCCAGACCGCGCCTCGGCCCCGTGCTCACCCGGTCGTCCGAGGGAGCGCGGACGCTCCCCTAGTGCGGGGCGCGGGCCAGGTCCAACACCTCAGTGAGTGAGAGGACTCCCGCGTCGTCCTGCCACGTGTTGGCCTCGCATTTCGAACAACGATGGAAGACGATCTCCCGGCCCGCGACTCGCATGCGGATCGTGATGAGCATCGTCTTCGCACATCCTGTGCAAACCAGCATTCCGTGCCTCCCTGACACCGCGCCGGTGCTGTTGGTCGGCATCGAAAGGCGAGGACTGAAGCGCGGCGGTGGTGACTTCCGCCACGTTGGGCAAAGGTCGGGCTGGTGGTCCGGGCCAAATCCCCACCTACGGGATCAGTGGGCCAAATGGCCGGCAGCACGCGTGGCCAGGGCCGCGGGATTTCAGCGGAGAAATTGCGACGCGGAAATCAGAGCGACAGGAGAGTCGTCACGAGATTGAACCCGATGTGCATCATGATCGACGCGGAGAGGTCGCCCTTGCGAACGGCGACCGTGCCGGAGACCAAGCCCAGCAGGAAGAGCGCCGGCACCACCGCGAAGTCGCCGAGGGTCGGGCTCAGCATCGGGTGGGCGAGCGCGAACACCAGGGCCTGCACGATCACGGCGGCCGTCGGCGACATGCGCCGGCGGAGCGCCCGCAACAGCAGCCCCCGGAAGAGCAGCTCCTCACACACGGGCGCGATGAGTGCCGCGACCACGGCAAAGACGGCGAGCTTGGCGCCACCCGCCGTGTTGAGATCGTCGACGACCTGCTGGCGCGCGTTCGCGATGTTCACGAGCGGCAGGATCAGCACGCTCCCGACCAGGAACAGCCCGAGTCCGGCGAACGGCGCCCACCAGTCGCGCAACTGCACCGTCAGGCCGAAGTCGTCCCGGAGGGAGTGGCCCTTCGAGCGGGCGATGTACGCGATGCAGAAGAACCAGGTGCCGAACTGCCCGAGCGTCGACAGCGCGGTCGTGAGGGCGCCGATGTGCCCGGACGTGTCTCCGGTGATCGCGAAACCGATCGACGCGCCGACCACCGACGCGACGATTCCGGCGAAGTAGATCCATACGAAGTCGCCGATGCCCCACCGGACCACGTTTCGGCCGGGATCCGGGACGCGTTCCGGCGACGGCGCAGAAGATCCGGGATCCACCGGAGCAGGCTATCGAGCACGTCGTTGCTGCCGATTGGCACACGGGCTCGCCCCGAAACGACGCGGAACGGGAATCATCACTCGTCCGCCATACGATGGGCAACGAACGACTGCCGTGGAGAATCGCTCATGAGCCCAGGCCCCGAAGATCAGTGGCGACCGCCGGAACCTCCGCCGGGTCGTTCGCCGCGGCCGGGCGGCCCCGGAGGTAGTCCACTCAAGGCGGGCAACCGGCCCAAGTGGATGCCGTGGGTGATCATCGGCCTGATCGTCGTCGGCTTCCTCGTCTGGCGCGCCGCACCGCCGTCGTCCACCTCGACGACGAAGGTCGACTACGGCGACTTCCGCACGCTCGTCGCACAGGACCACGTCTCCAGCATCAAGTACGACGCGTCGAGCGGCAAGATCACGGGTCAGTTCAAGGACGGCTTCACCCGCGACGGCAAGAAGGAATTCACGACCCAGGGCCAGATCAACCAGCTGCCCGACGCCGACATCACCTTGCTGAACCAGCACAACGTCGCGCGTAACTACAAGCCTCGTTCGAGCGACATCGTCGGCACCCTCCTCGTCTACCTGTTACCCCTCGTCCTGATCGGCGGCATCTGGTTCTTCATCGCACGCCGCGC
>JAUZEI010000425.1 GCA_030839105.1 Actinomycetota bacterium | reverse complement strand
ACCTCGAACCTCGACCTCCAGACCGAGGCGCGCGTCCAGGCGGCGATGGGTGTCGCGGCCCGGGGGCGCACGACGATCCTGATCGCACACCGGCTGCAGACTGCCCGGCTCGCGGACCGCATCGTCGTGATCGACCGGGGCGTCGTCATCGAGGACGGCACCCATGACGAACTGCTCCGCCGCCGCGGCGCGTACGCCCGCATGTGGGCATCCGCCGAAGGCGAACCCTCCGCCGCCGCCAACTAACCCCATTGCGTGCAAACAGATTGCAACAAAACCGACCGCCACGCGCCCGAAATGTTGCAAACAGTTTGCAACCTGGGGGACCGGATCCGGTCGAAACCCTGCCACAGTTGGCAGGAATTCCGGCGGCAGGCGCACGTTTTGCTGCCAACTGTTGGCAGGAATTGCGGCGGGGTAGCGTCCCGCGCCATGCCGGAGATGCCGAAGGATCGAGCGGGCCGCACGTGGTGGCGGGACGGTGTGCTGTACCAGATCTACCCGCGGTCCTACATGGACACGAACGCCGACGGCGTCGGTGATCTGCGGGGCATCACGCAGCGCCTCGACCACCTCCAGTGGCTGGGCGTCGACGCGGTCTGGCTCGACCCGATCATGGTGTCGCCGAACGACGACTGGGGTTACGACGTCGCGGATTACGTCGACGTCGATCCTGCGCTCGGCACCCTGGCCGACGCCGATGCGCTGATCGACGAGGCGTCGAAGCGCGGTATCCGCGTGATCCTCGATCTCGTTCCGAATCACACGAGTGACCGTCATCCCTGGTTCGTCGACGCCAAGACGTCGCGCGAGTCGGAGCATCGCGATTGGTACGTCTGGGCCGACCCGAAACCCGACGGCGGTTACCCGAACAACTGGACGATGGCGTTCGATCCGCGCCAACCGGCGTGGACCTTCGACGAGGCGAGCGGCCAGTACTACCTGAACCAGTTCCTCCCCTCGCAGCCCGACCTCAACTGGTGGAACGAGGACGTGCGCGACGCGTTCGATGCAATCCTGCGCTTCTGGTTCGACCGAGGTGTGGCCGGTTTCCGCATCGACGTCGCCCACTCCGTCATCAAGGACCGCGAGCTACGCGACAACCCGCCGGCAACCAAGGACGACCACTGGTACGTCCAGATGATGGGTCAGCGATCGGTCTACAACGCGTGCCGACCCGAGGTGCACGACGTCCTCCGGCGTTGGCGCGCCCTCGCCGAGAGCTACGACCCGCCGCGCGTCCTCATCGGAGAGACGTACGTGCTCGAACCCGAGGCCTTTGCGCGTTTCTACGGTAACGGCGACGAGTTGAACCTCGCGTTCAACTTCATGCTGTTGCACGCCGAGTTCAAAGCCCCCCAGCTGCGGGACGCGATCGAGCGCGCCGAAGAGCTGCTTCCCGCGCACGCGTGGCCCGTTTGGACGGGCGGCAACCACGACAACCATCGCTTCCCCACGCGGTGGGCCAAGAACGATCCGGCCGCCACCCGTTGCGCGCTCGTCATGCTGATGGGCCTGCGCGGCACTCCGTTCCTCTACTACGGAGACGAGATCGGCATGAACGACACCGACGTGCCGCCCGATCGCATCCTCGATCCGGTGGGCGTGTTCCACGGCGCCCGGATGGGTCGCGACAACGAACGCACACCGATGCAATGGGCGCCCGAGACCGGCGCGGGCTTCTCGGAACCGGGTGTCGAACCGTGGCTCCCGTACGGCGACTACGCGGCGTGCAACGTGGCGAACCAGCGTCACGATCCCGACTCCACCCTCTCGCTCACGCGCGACCTCATCGGCCTGCGCGACGCCATGCCCGAGCTCCGGGAAGGGACCTACCGCACGCTGCCCGCGCCGAACGACGACGTGTGGGTGTGGTTGCGCGGCGAGCGCACCGTGGTCGCGTGCAACCTCTCCGACGCCGCAGTCGACATCGATGGTGTCGGGCCCGGTGAGATCCGCATCTCGACGATCCGCGCCCGCAGCGACGAACGCGTCGATGAAGCCCTGCACCTCGCGCCCTGGGAATCGGCGATCGTGTGGCGCGACTGATGCCGCCCCGCGAACGCGAGACCACGAAACTGTCACCCCGGTTGTCGGTGCCCGACGCCGGCGCGGCACTCGCTTTCTACAAAGCGGCGTTCGGTGCGGTCGACATCGAACACAACACCGACGACTCCGGCACTCTGCAGGTCGCGCAACTCTGGATCGGCGCCGCCGACTTCTGGGTCCAGACCGATCCCGACTCGGTCCCCGACCCGGCGCACGGCGGATCAATCCGCATGATCCTGTCGGTCGACGATCCCGACACCGTGTTCGGGCGCGCGGTCGCTGCGGGCGCGACCGTCGTCAACGCGATCTACGAGGGCCACGGTTGGAGGATCGGTCGCATCGCCGACCCGTTCGGGCACCACTGGGAGATCGGGCGCCCGTTGTAGTCGTGACGCTCAGGCCGGGTGGGCCCCGCACCACGCGAGCAGGTCGTCGGCGCCCCACGCGTTGACGACGCGCTCGGCCGTCACGCCGCATTCGGCGGCGCGGTCGGTGCCGTACGGCTGCCAGTCGAGCTGATCCGCGGCGTGCGCGTCGGTACTGATCGCGATCTTGATTCCGGCGTCGGCCGCCTTGCGCAGCATGTCGCGGGGCGGATCCAGTCGCTCCGGCCGACAGTTGATCTCGAGCGCGGTATCGAAAACCCGGCACGCCTCGATCACGACGTCCTCGTCGAACTCCGACTGCGGACGCCCGCGCCCGACCAACAACCGGCCCGTGCAGTGGCCCAACACGTCGACGTGCGGATTCGCGATCGCCGCCACCATGCGGCGCGTCATCGCCGCCGACTCCATCCGCAGCTTCGAATGCACACTTCCCACCACGACGTCGACACGCCCGAGCAACTCCTCCGAGCCGTCGAGCGCGCCGTCGTCGAGGATGTCGCACTCCACTCCGGTCAGGATGCGGAACGGCTGCATCTCGTCGTTCAACCCGGCGATCACGTCGAGCTGTTCTCGCAGACGCTCGGGCGGCAAGCCGTGGGCGATCGTCAACCGGGGCGAGTGATCGGTGAGCGCGAAGTATTCGTGGCCGAGAGCACGCGCCTTCTCCGCCATCGTGCGGATGGGATCGCCACCGTCCGACCAGTCGGAGTGCACGTGCAGATCACCTTTGAGCTGCGCACGTAGTGCTTCGCCCGCCGACGTTCCCACGGACTCGGCGTGCTCGAGCAGCTTCTGCAGATATTGGGGTGTTTCGCCCGCAAGCGCTTCCGCGATGACCGCGGCGGTGGTGTCGCCGATGCCCGGAAGGTCCTGCAATCGCCCTGCATCGGCGAGGAACCTCAGCTCCGATTCGGGCACGCGGGAGATCTCGCGTGCCGCGCGCCGAAACGCCTGCTGGCGGTGACCCGGCGCGCGGCCCCGCATCAGTAGGTCGGCAATGCGCTCGAGAGCCTCGACGGGCGTCATGCACCCGACCGTAGTCAAGCCCTCCACGTCGGTGCGCGCCCCGGAACCGGTCCGAATGGGCCGCCGTATACTTGCTGGCTCCGGAGGGCTGACCGAGTGGCCGAAGGTGCTCGCCTGCTAAGCGAGTAGGGGGTGATAAGCCCCCTCGAGGGTTCAAATCCCTCGCCCTCCGCCAAGCAGTACG
>JAUZEI010000414.1 GCA_030839105.1 Actinomycetota bacterium | reverse complement strand
ACCTACGGCCTCGACGTCACGCTCGTGCGCGTGCTGTGGGTGATCGCGGGCGTGCTCTGGATCGGCGTTCCCGCGTACATCGTCGCGTGGATCGCGCTGCGGCCCGCCGACGGTCCGATCGAGCGGTCCGGTCGTTCACGCGACATCGGCATGATGCTCGGGCTCGCGCTCGTCGGCATCGGCGCGCTCATTGCCGGCAACCGCGTTCTCCCGCACGGGTTCCGCTTCGATCACTTCGGCGGCCCTCTATTGCTCATCGGAGGCGGTCTCGCGATCCTTCTGATCCGGCGGCGCGACGACGAGGACGACGACCCTCCATGTCCCGAACCGCCCACCGCGCCGACGTCCGCTCCGGACACGACGGGCGTCACCTACCCCCCGGCCGCGACCTCAGCCGCGACCTCAGCATCCACGTCCGCTCCGGCAACCGAGCCGACCGCCACGATGCCGTCCGGCCCGGAACCACCCCTCCACGCGGACGCGACGATCGAATCGCCCCTCGCCGGTGAGCCACCGACCGAGACGTTCGCGGCGGTTCCTTCCCGTGCCGACGTCCCCCCGAGCGCCTGGACGCAGACAGCGCCGTGGCCGGCGCCACCGTCACAACGGGCGCAGCGCCGTCAATGGCGCATCGACCGTCGCGACGAACGGCGCGCACGTCGACCGCGGTCGTTCCTCACTCCACTGACGCTGAGCATCCTCTTGATCGGCGGAGGGATCGCGAGCCTGCTCGGAGCCACCGGCGCGCTCGACGTGAACCTGACCGTCGTGCTCGCGATCGCGACGTGCGTCGTCGGCGCCGCACTCGTCGTCGCCGCCTTTGCGGGCCGCGCCCACGCGCTCATCATCGTCGGCGTGTTGCTGCTCGGTGCGACCGCCGTCTCCAACACGATCGACGTACCACTGCGCGGCGGCATCGGCCGCCGCGACTACCACCCGCTCCAGTTGGCGGAGCTGCAGCAGCACTACGAGCTCGGCATCGGTCAGCTCTCGCTCGATCTACGCGACGTTCCCCTCGGCGGCCGGACCACGACCGTCGACGCCCAGACGGGCATCGGCCATCTGGTCGTGTTCGTACCGAGCTCCGTGCGCGTCGAGGTCCGCGCCCATGCCGGTGCTGGTTCGGTGATGCTGTACGGACACGAGATCGGCGGCTGGCCGGAAGACGATCAGCGTGCCGTGGCGGGCAGCGGGCCGGGGGCGTTGCGACTCGACCTGCGGGTCGGCGCCGGCCAGGTCGAAGTACGCCGCTTCGAGCCGGGCGGCGTAGAAACCATCCTCAATGCGACCACGTCGGGCGCGCCGGCACCGATCACGCCGCCCGACCCGATCACGCCCCCGACACCGACGGCACTACCGACACCCACGAGTGTGAGAGGAAACGGCTGATGGAACGCCACCCCACCGACTTCGTGGAGCTGCTGTTCGGGCTCGCTTTCCTGGCGGCCGGCGGCGCCTTCATCGTGCGTCAGACCACCGACCGCTCGTTCGACGGGGCGTGGATCGCGGCGATCGCGCTCGTCACCATCGGCAGTGCATTCCTCGTGGTGACCGTGCTTCGTCGTCCGCGACCTGAGCTCGGCAACGAGCGCCCGATCGAAATCCCGGTCGACGAACCGGTCGAGGAGGTCCGGCCGTGAACTCGCTCACGTCGAGCGCGGATCACCCGGGTCGGCCAACGGGAGCTCGTCGCGCGCTCCGGTCGCTCTCACCTTGCGTTCTATGACGCCGCGGCCGACGCCCTTCGCACCCACGACGAGTTGCACGGGCACACCGACGAGATCGGCGTCGGCGAACTTCACACCCGGACTCACTTCGCGGTCGTCGTAGAGCACGTCGATCCGCTGCGCGCGCAGCGACGCGTAGACGCGGTCGGCCTCGGCGACGACGTTCGCTGCCTGTTCACCCCGGCCGGGCACTGCAATGAGGTGCACGTCGTACGGCGCCAGCGCCGCCGGCCACGAGAGACCGTGCTCGTCGTGGTGTTCCTCGGCGACGGCCGCGACAACGCGCGAGACGCCGATGCCGTAACAGCCCATCATCATCGGGTGTTGCTCACCCTTCTCGTCGGTGTAGCGCGCCTCGAGTGCCTCGCTGAACTTGGTGCCGAGGTTGAACACGTGCCCGACCTCGATACCGCGGTCGATCGACAGCGGCATTCCGCACCGGGGGCACGGGTCGCCCGGCGTGACGGTGACAACGTCGGCCCACACGTCGACGTCGAAGTCGCGCCCCACCATTGCGTTGCGCGCGTGGTAATCGGTGCGGTTCGCACCGATGACCCACGCCGGCCCCGCACGCACGGCGGGATCTGCGACGACGACGCTCGC
Organism: Actinomycetota bacterium; assembly: GCA_030839105.1. Lineage (GTDB taxonomy): Bacteria > Actinomycetota > Acidimicrobiia > IMCC26256 > PALSA-610 > PALSA-610. The sequence continues at coordinate 1,638 of JAUZEI010000414.1, read as the reverse complement.
GCCCTGATAGTTCGGTCCGATGTATCCCTTGGGGAGCTCGGGATGCGCGGCGAAATCCTCGTCGCCGTACAGGCGCACCTGCTTCGGCTCGAGCGCCGCCGCGACCGCGAGCTCGTTCACTTCCCGATCGCCCGGAACGACCGCGAGGCCGAGCTTGCCGTCGACGTCGAATGCGATCGACTTCAAGAGCGTGCCCGGCTCGACCCTCAGGTGCGCCGCGACGCCCGCGATGCCGGGCAGGTCCGGTGTGCCGACTTCCTCGAGCGGAGGCACGTCGGCACCGGCCGCCGCCGGACCGCCCTCGCCGCGTCGGGCCGCCTCCACGTTCGCCGCATACTCGCAACTCGGGCACCAGACGAAGTCGTCCTCGCCGACGGCCGCGACCGCCATGAACTCACGACTCTCGGACCCGCCCATCTCGCCCGACGCCGCCTCTACCGCGCGAAACGTGAGGCCGGAGCGACTGAAGACGCGGTGGTACGCGTCGTACATCCGCTGGTAGCTCGCGCGGAAAGCGTCGACGTCGACGTCGAACGAGTACGCGTCCTTCATCAGGAACTCGCGGGCACGGAGAAGGCCGAACCGGGGGCGCAGCTCGTCGCGGTATTTCCAGTTGATCTGGTAGAGGGTCAACGGGAGGTCGCGGTAGGAGCCGTACTCCTGAGCCACCAGACTGCTGACGACCTCCTCGGCCGTGGGCGAGAGGCAGTAGCCCGTCTCCTTGCGGTCGAGGAGCTTGAACATGAGCGGTCCGTACGCCTGGTCGCGGCCGCTCCGCTCCCAGAGCTCGAGCGGCTGGATGATCGGCAACAGCACTTCCTGCGCACCGGCCTCGTCCATCTCTTCTCGGACGATCTGTTCGACCTTGCGCAACACCCGCTGGCCCAGCGGCAGCCAGGAGTAGATCCCGGCGCTGATACGACGGACGTATCCGGCCCGCACGAGCAGGCGATGACTCTCGACCTCGGCGTCGGCCGGGTCGTCGCGCAGGGTGCGCAGGAACAGGGAGGTCATCCGCATGGCCGCCGAGGCTACCGGCGGCCTCGCGGCGGACCGATTGCCGATTTCTCGCTCGCCGGGACGACCGGTCGGGTGGGGAATGCCGAGCGCGCGGGCGAATGTTGGCGTTTCCTTGACCGAGAAAGACCGGGCGGAAAGTCCCGCCCGGGCGTACACCGGCGAAGCATCCATTCGGCATTCGGATCGAGTGTCGACCGCAATGTTGACCATTCGGGTCGGAGAAATTCCCGACCTTCGAACTGGTATTTCCGGGAACACGAGCGTAAGGTGAGGGCATGATTCTGCGAGTCGTAGGCGCTGCGAGCATCTTCATGGGCCGCACGCCGCACGAAGTACGTGACGAGCTCGATCTCGCACGTCCTCGCTGACGAGCCCGGCGCCAGCCCCCGCTCGTTCGTCCGTCCCACCCCGCCCGTCAGGGAGACGCCTCATGGCGATCGACGTACGCGATCTTGCGACCCGTCCACTCGAACCGATCTTCGCCGAAGAGCTCGACATCTTCGAGCGCACCGTCGCCGAATACCTCGACGGCCGCGTCGACGAGGACACCTTCCGGGTCTTTCGCCTGAATCACGGCGTCTACGGCCAGCGTCAGGGCGGCCGGGCGCAGATGCTGCG
>JAUZEI010000403.1 GCA_030839105.1 Actinomycetota bacterium | reverse complement strand
AGTTCTCTGCGTACGACCAGTAGTTCGGGATATCGCGGCGCGTGTGGTAGCCCATCACGTCGGTGCCGCGACCCGCGCCCGCCGCGCAGTCGGGATTCGTCTGCTCGGCGCAGTTGCGTTTCGCCAGCTCCGACAACTTCACGAAGCCGTCCATCTTCCCGCCGTTGATGTCACGTCGAGCCTGCACTGCACCGTGCGGTCCGCCGTCGTTCACGTTGGCATGGTCCGGATACGGCTGCACGCAGGGTGCCGGTACGGAACGGGGCACGCACACCGCCGGTTTCCCGTTCGTCATCGGAATGCCGTTCGCGCCGGGATACGTCCCGAAGTAGCTGTCGAACGACCGGTTCTCCTGCATGATCACCACGATGTGCTTGATCTTGTGGATGCCGATGTGCGCGTCGATCAGCGGTGGCTTGGTGACGCTCGTGGAAGGTGTCGGCCGCGCCGACTTGCTCGACGAGCAACCGGCGCCGACGACCGCTGCCGCGATCGTGAGCACCACGAGCGGCCGGGTCCGGCGAAAATCCATCGGTCCAAACTAGGAGCGAAGGCACCGCCCGGAGAGGCGGGGGCGGCTCGCCCGGACGCGCCGCCCGGAGACAGGGCGAAATAGGCTCCGGCGATGCGCGTAGACGGTGACGTCGCGACCGAATTCGAACCCGTGCTCGACGCGTTCGCCGAGAACTTCGACGAGCGCGGCGAGGTCGGCGCGGCGGTGGCCGTGTATGTCGACGGCCGACCAGTGGTCGATCTCTGGGGCGGTCTCGCGGATCCGACGAGCGGAGTCCGGTGGAAGGAGGACACGCTCGTTCTCGTGTACTCCGCCACGAAAGGCGTCACGGCCACCTGCGCGAACCTGCTGGTGCAGCAGGGACACCTCGATCCCGAAGCTCCGGTCTCGACCGTCTGGCCCGAGTTCGCCGCCAACGGGAAGGGCGAGATCACCGTCGGCCAGGTCATGTCGCACCAGGCCGGTCTTCCGTACGTCGACGGCAGCTTCAGTCTGGAGGAAGCACTGACGTGGAAGCCGATGGTCGACGCGCTCGCGGCGCAGCGGCCGATCTGGGAACCGGGGACCAAGCACGGCTATCACATGCGCACCTACGGATGGCTCGTCGGTGAGATCGTCCGCCGGGTCGATCCGAGGCAACGGAGCGTCGGCACGTTCTGGCGCGAGGAGATCGCGGACGAGCTCGGCATCGACTTCTGGATCGGTCTTCCCGAGCACCTCGAGGCGCGCGTCGCGCAACTGGTGCCGCCCCGCACCGACCTGCGGGCGGCGCTCGAGCCGTTCGGCGACGAGCTGCTCCTCGCGCGCGTTTTCTCCAGCCCCGGGGGTCACTTCAACTACGACCAGATGTGGAACCGCCGTCAACTGCACGCGCCCGAGCTGCCGTCGTCGAACGGGATCGGAACGGCACGCGGCCTCGCTCGCATGTACGCGTCGTGCGTCGGTGAGGTCGACGGTCGCAGGACGTTGAGCGAGGCAACCGTCGCGCAGGCCGTGAAGGAACGGGCGTGCGGGCCCGACGAGGTGCTGATGTCCGAGAGCTGCTTCGGCCTCGGGTTCATGCTCGGCAAGTCGTTCGGTGCCGCGAATCCGCGGACCGCGTTCGGTCACGCCGGCGCGGGCGGCTCATTGGCGTTCGCCGATCCCGCGACCGGTCTCGCGTTCGCGTACGTCATGAGCGATCTGCGCTTCGACGCCGCCGGCGATCCGCGCAGCGAGCAGCTCGTGCGGGCGACCTACCGCGCGCTCGAGGCCGGGAGCTGATCGAAGGGGAGCGTTCGGTCGAGGCGGGGCTCATCGGCCAGCCCGAGGACGCGCTCGCCGACGATGTTGCGCTGGATCTCGTCGGTGCCACCGCGGATCGAGATCGACGGCGCGGTAAGGAACAGTGTCTGCATGTCGCCGTGCGGATCGAGGGTGAAGTCGGCTCCGATGAGCCGGGCCGCGAGCGCGGTGTACGCCTTGAACAGCGCCGCGCCACGAATCTTCATGCCCGAGCCTTCCGGGCCCGGCGGACGTCCCGCCCGCGCGAGATCACGCGCCCGATGCGCGGTGTACGACATCACGCGCGTCTCGATGACCAGCCTCGCGATCTCGTCGCGGATGACGGGATCGTCGTCGCGACCGCGTTCCCGAGCGAGCGCGATCAGGCGCGTCACGTCGAGCAATCCACTCGTGCCGCCCGCCGTCGACGCGCCTCGTTCGTACGACAGGCAGGTAAGTGCGACCCGCCAGCCCTCGCCGACTTCACCGATCCGATCGGCGTCGTCGACACGCGCGTCGTCGAGAAAGACCTCGGTGAAGTGCGCGTCGCCATTCATCTGCCGGAGCGGGCGGACATCGACGCCGGGACGGTGCAGGTCGAGTCCGAATGCGGTGATGCCACGGTGCTTCGGGACCGAAGCGTCGTGCCGCGCGAGCAGCAGCCCGAAGCGGGCGTAGGCGCCCCGGCTCGTCCACACCTTCTGGCCGTTGACGCGCCACTCGTCGCCGTCACGTGTCGCACGCGTAGAGAGGCCTGCGAGATCGGAGCCCGCGGCCGGTTCGGAGAAGAGCTGGCACCAGATGTCCTCTCCGGTCGCGATCTTCGGCAACCAGCGCGCACACTGGTCGGGCCGGCCGTGCGTGATCAGAGTGGGCCCGACGAGCTCGAGGCCCACCAGATAGGCGTAGAGGTCGGGTACGTCGAAGTCGGCGAGCTCGCGACGCACGACTGCGACCTGTTCCGGGCGTGCGCCGATCCCGCCGTACTCGTGGGGCCACGAGGGCACCGCGAGTCCCGAACCTTCGAGCGCCCGGAGATACGCGCGTCCCGCCTCGAGGTCGTCCGAGCCCGCGCCGAGCACCGAGGTGCGCGCGTCGGCGCGCCGCGGCGCAAGCCGGGTCCGGAGTTGAGCGCGTACCCACTCCCGGAAGTCATCCACGGCGTGCCTCGTCCGCTTCGGCGCGCAGCTCGTCCCGCAGCGGCGACTTCTGCACTTTCCCGCTTGCCGTCCGCGGGAGTGTTTCGCGCAGCACCAGTCGTTCGGGCACCTTGAACCGCGCCAGGCCGCGTTCCAGGAGATGCTCACGCACCTCCACGAGCGACGGTTCCGACCCCGGTACCGCGATGACGTAGGCGCACACCGTCTCGCCCATCACCGGATCGGGACAGGCGACGCACGCGGCTTCGGTGATGTCGGGATGTGTGACGAGGAGCGCCTCGACTTCCTGCGCGGAGATGTTCTCTCCACCACGGATGATGATGTCCTTGAGACGATCGACGATCGTGAGGTACTCGCCGTCATACACGGCGAGGTCGCCGGTCCGGAACCATCCGTCGTCGACGAAGGCGTCGGTGTCCAGAGAGCGGTCGAGATAGCCGATGAACATCTCCGGTCCGCGTGCGAGGAGCTCCCCGGGAGTTCCGGGCGGCATGTCGTCGAGCGTCTTCGGATCGACGATGCGCAGCTCGGCCGCGCCGATCAAGGGTCCGTCGGTGGTTGCATCGCGCTCGAGATCATCACCGAACCGGCCGGTCGTGAGGGTCGGGTATTCCGTCGAGCCGTACGTGCGCTTGCACCAGCAGCCGAACGCGTGCGCGCCCTCGCGCACCATCGCCGGCGCTACTCCTGCGCCCCCGAGCGAGAACATGCGCACCGACGCGCGGTTTGTGTCGGCGAACGCGGGATGATCGATCATCGTCCGCATGAACACCGGCGTCGAGATGATGACTGCAATCGACTCGCGTTCCAACAGCTCCAACGCGCGGCCCGGTTCCCATGTGTCCATGAGCACCGCAGTGATCGCGCTCGTGACGGGCAGCAATATCCCGTAGGCAAGGCCGGCGACGTGCGTCACCGGCATCGGCAGCAGCAATGCTTCGCCCGCCGTCACCGCATGCGCGGCCGCGATCGTGTCCGCCTCGACGCGTAACGACTGGTGGGTGTGGACCACGCCTTTCGGCTCCGAGGTGGTGCCCGACGTCCAGAGGATGACCGCGGAATCGTCGACCGACACGACGACCGCGGGAAGCGGAGCCGAGCCTCGAGGCAGCGGACGGTCGCCGCGCACGACGAGGACCTCCCCGTCGTATCCGGAGGCGCGCACCAGCGCGGGATAGTCGGTGCCCCGAAACAGCTGCGGGACGATCATCAGGCGCGCGCCCGTACGGCGGAGGATGAAGCCGAGCTCGTGGGCGCCGAGTGTCGGCGTGATCGGGCTGGCGGTCGCTCCGCATCGCCACACCGCCCAACAGAGCACGACCGCCTCCCACCAGTTGGGCAGCTGCCACGCCACGACGTCGCCGGGACCCACGCCTCGTTCGTACAAGGCGGACGCCAGTCGGGTCGATCGCGTTCGCAGGTCGTCGACGGTCAAGCGCGTGTCGCCGTCGACCACCGCGAGTGTGTCGCCGTCGACCGCGTCGAGCCGGTCCAGCAGCGTCTCGTCGGTCCAGATGTGCTGCGCGCGCCAGCGCGCCTGGAGCTCGTCCGGCGCGGGATGCGCGCGGTTCACTGTGCGCCGTAGACCGGTGCGGGTGGGGGAGCCTGGGCGAGCAGCTTCTCGACGGCCGGGCCCACTTCGGCGGGATCCCAGCGTGCGTTCTTGTCGACGCTCGGGCCGTGCTGCCATCCGTCGGCGACGGAGATCTGGCCGCCTTCCACCTCGAACACCCGACCCGTCACCGCGCGCGACTCCCCACTGCCGAGCCAGACGACCAGCGGCGAGATGTTCGCGGGATCGTTCACGTCGAATCCCGACTCCGGGACCTGCATCCGATCACCGAAGACCTCTTCCGTCATGCGGGTACGCGCGGCGGGCGCGATCGCGTTCGCCGTGACTCCGTAGCGGCCCATCTCCGCGGCCTCGACCAGCGTCAACGCCGCGATCCCGCCCTTCGCGGCGGAGTACGCGCCTTGGCCGACACTTCCCATCAGGCCGGCGCCCGACGAGGTGTTCACGATGCGGGCGTCGACCGGCGCGCCCGCTTTCGACTGCAGCCGCCAGTACTCCGACGCGTGGCGGGTGACTACGAAATGGCCCTTCAGGTGGACACGGATGACCGCGTCCCACTCTTCCTCGCTCGCGGTGAAGAGCATCCGGTCGCGCACGAAGCCCGCGTTGTTGACGACCACATCGAGGGTGCCGAAGGTCTCGAGCGCGGTCTGTACGAGCCGCTGCGCGCCCTGCCAGTCGGCGATGTCCTCGGTGTTCGCGACCGCTTCGCCGCCGAGCGCCCGGATCTCGTCGACCACGTCCTGCGCCGGACCATTGCTTGCACCGCTTCCGTCCCGCGCGACGCCGAGATCGTTGACCACGACGCGCGCACCTTCGCGGGCGAATGCGAGCGCGTGGTCACGTCCGATGCCGCGTCCCGCGCCAGTGACGATGACGACGCGGCCCTCACAGATCCCACTCACGGGGCCGTACCCTACCGTCGCCGAATTCGGCGGAGCTATGTGGGCGGAAGGGTCGCGTAACCGGTGCCGCTTTCGATCCACGGTTCGGGACGGCCGAAGAAGTAGCCCTGGGCGAAGTCGCAATCGAGGCGCTCGAGCCGGCGCGCCTGTAGCTCGGTCTCGACTCCTTCGGCGACGACTTCGAGCTCGAGCCCGTGGCCGAGGTTGATGATGCCGCTGACGAGTGCTTCCGACTCGCGACGGTCGCCGAGGCCGGCGACGAAGGAGCGGTCGAACTTCAGCTGGTGAATCGGCAGCGTGCTGAGGTTGGAGAGGCTCGAGTAGCCGGTGCCGAAGTCGTCGAGCGCGATCCGGATGCCGATCTCGTCGAGCGCGGTCAATGTCATCGCGATGCGGCGCGGGTCGTCGATCAACAGGCTTTCGGTGACCTCGAGGGTGAGGGATCCTCGCGGGAGTGCCGCGACGAGTTCGGTCAGGCGCGGGACGAAGTCGGTCTCCGACAGCTGGCGCGCCGATACGTTCACCGAGACCGCGAGGTCGGGCCGAACGTGCAATCGGTGGAGCGCATGTTCCAGCACCCGCCAACCGAGCGGCACGATGAGGCCGGTGTCCTCGGCCAGCGGGATGAAGTCACCGGGTGGCACCAGACCGTGCTGCGGATGGTTCCACCGGACGAGCGCTTCGAGCCCGACCGGGATGCGGGAGTGGATGTCGACGATCGGTTGGTAATAGACGACCAGCTCGTCGCGCTCGAGGGCGCGGTGCAGATCGGTGACGCGCGCGAGCCGGTTGCTGGCATTCGGCGTCTCGCGATCCGTCTGGTACTCGACGCTGCGCCGACCGCGCTGCTTGGCGCGGTACATGGCGTCGTCGGCTTCGCGCAGGAGCTCCGACGCGTCGGCGTCCGAGTGCGCCACCGACACGCCGATGCTGGCGCTCACGAACAGCGTCTGCGTGTCGACCTCGAACGGCTTTTCGAGAATCGCGGCGACGCGTTCCGCGGCGGCGTGGATCTCGAGGTCGTCCTTGATGTCTTCGACCAGCACGACGAACTCGTCACCGCCGAGCCGGGCAACCGTGTCGGAGGCCCGGAGGCCTTCGAGCATGCGCTGCGCGACCTGGGTGAGCAAACGGTCGCCCGCGTCGTGCCCGAGCGAGTCGTTGACGAGCTTGAACCGGTCGAGATCGAGGAAGAGCACGACCACCGCGGTTCCGTCCCGCTCCGAGCGCTGCAAAGCGTGGGTCAACCGGTCGTGCAGCAGCGCGCGGTTCGGTAGACCGGTGAGCTCGTCGTGATAGGCGCGGTATTCGAGGTCTTCTCGGGCGCGCGCCTGCTCGATCGCGACCGCGGCCAGCGACACGACGCGTTCCAGCAGTGCCCGGATACGGTCGCGATCGACGTCGTCGGTGTCGAACAGCAACGTGAGGGTGCCCGCGACAGCGACGCGATTCGGCAGCTCGATCGGGACGGCCCACGTCGAGCGAATGCCGAGGGCGACGGCGACATCGGGAGCCGCTTCGGTGTCCGGGCCCGTGCCGGCGTAGTCGACGAAGGTCTCGCCGCGGTCCTTGGCCGCGCGCCCCGACGCCAACGGCGAGTCGATGCTCACGTTGTCGACGACCTCCCACGCCTCCGCGGGCAGACCGGGCGCCGCGACGAGCCGCAGCCCCTCGCCTTCGAGCAGACGTATGAGGCAATACCGCGCTTCGGCGTGGACACCGGTGAGCGTCGCCACCCGATCGAGGACGGTCTCCAGCCGTTCGCCCCACGCGATCATCTCGAGGATGCGCGACTCCTCCGCGAGGAGATCGTCGAGCGCCTTGCGCTCCGACACGTCTCGCACGTTCAGGATGATCCCGCCGATCGTCGGATCGGCCAGGCGATTCGAGATCGACGCTTCCTGCCAGTGCCAGCGGTCGTCGGCGTGCCGGACCCGGACCAGCGCGTGGGTCGTCTCGTCGGGTTGCTGGAGCATGCGCGTCCACGCGCGCCCGACCTTCTCGGTGTCGTCGGGATGCACGTGCTGACGCACGAAGTTGCCCAGCAGGTCAGCTTCGGACTGACCGGTCAGTCGTACGTAGGAAGGGCTGACGTACTGACAGCGCGCGTCGAGGTCGAGGATGATGATGCCGTCCGCCGCGTGCTGCACGAGCGTGCGAAAGCGTGCTTCGGCGGCCGCCACGCTCGCCGCCGCCTCACGCCGCTCGGTGATGTCGTGCACATTGACGACGATGCCCCCGATGACCGGGTCGTCGAGCTGGTTCGACAGGGTGATCTGACACCAGCGAAGCGATCCGTCCCGGTGTTGCACACGGATGTCGTGGCGCAGCATGCGACCCGACTGCAACGGGTCCTGCTGGGTTTGCAGCGCTCGGATGCGTTCGGCGTCTTCGGGCTGGACGATCGCGCCGGCGTCGCGGCGCCCGACGAGTTCGTCGACCGAGTAGCCCGTGAGACTCTCGATCGCCTCGGTCGCGAACACAATCGTGCCGCTCTGGTCGAGGACGACCACCGCGTCCGCGGCATTGACGAGGAGGCGTCGAAAGCGGTCCTCGCTTTCGGCGAGCGCGTTCGCCGCGATCTCGCGATCGTGCGCGCTGACCCAGACGATGCGCATCACGAACAACAGCCCGGCGGCCATCAAGAGCGCGATTCCGTGGCTCCGTCCGGGGCTGACGACACTCGGCGCCCACCCGAGCCCGACCGCCGCCTCCGCGCCCGCGAGACAGGCCAGGCTCCACACCGTCGCAGGGAACACTGCGGGCGACCCTTCGATCGCGACGGCCTGGGCCGCGCAGAAGACGAACCCGACCGACAGGACCGGGCCCCAGCCCGTTGCGTAGATGACGCTCGTCGTCCCCACGACCTGCAGGCCCACCCGCAAACCGAGCGGGAGTTGTCGCATCCGCTTCCAGTAGAGGAGCGCGGAGCTCAGCGCGAGCGCGCCCACGGTGATGCCGATCAGCGCGCCGACGTGGACCGGCGCGAGGATCCCCATCGCGCGCAGGCCGAGCAGCCCCGCGAGCGCGAGGACCGTCATCGCCAGCGCCTCGACGACCGCTCGGAAGGGTGAACGTTCCATCACCCCTTCTGTCGGATGTTTGTCAGTGGAAGCTGATAGCTGACCCGTGAAGAACGTCCGTTTTGCGTCGTGCGCGCCGGTGTGGCGGCTACGTTGAGCCGGAAATCACTTCAGGCAGGGGTGCGACGTTGAAGTTCGGTGTGACGATGTTCATGACGGACCAGACCATCGGGCCGGTCGAGCTCGCCCGGGAGGTCGAGGCTCGGGGACTGCATTCGCTGTATGTGCCCGAGCACACGCACATCCCGACGAGCCGGCGCACTCCGGCGCCCACGGGCGATGCCGAGCTCGCGGAGGAGTACCGGCGGACGCTCGACCCCTTCGTTGCGCTGGCCATGGCCGCGGCGGTGACCGAGCGTCTCGTCGTCGGCACGGGCATCTGCCTCGTGGCCCAGCGCGATCCGATCGTGACCGCCAAGGCGGTCGCGAGCCTCGACCATGAATCGAACGGACGGTTCGTCTTCGGCGTCGGGTTCGGTTGGAACGCCGACGAGATCGAGCAGCACGGCGTCGACATGAAGCGCCGACGAGACGTCGCGCGCGAGCACGTGCTCGCGATGCAGTCGTTGTGGCGCGACGACGTCGCTTCGTTCGACGGCGAGTTCGTACATCTCGCGCCGTCGTGGTCGTGGCCCAAGCCACCCGCCGGACGTCCACCGATCCTCATCGGCGGCGCACCCGGTCCGAAGCTGTTCGCGCACGTCGCGGAGTACGCCGACGGCTGGATACCGATCGGCGGCGCGGGCGTACGCGCCGCCATGGATGACCTGGCCCGCGAATGCGAGGCTCGTGGACGCGACCCGAAGTCGCTGCGCGTCGTTCCGTTCGGCACCGTTCCCGACGCGGGCAAGCTCGAGTACTACGCGTCGATCGGGATCGAAGAGGTCGTGCTCCGGCTACCCGGAGGCCCGAGCGACAAGGTGCTGCCCCGCCTCGATCGATTTGCCGCGTTGGTCGAATGACCCCGCCCGCGCTGATCGGACTCGAGGTCGCGGGCGACGCCGAAGCATGGAGACGAGCGGGCTTCGCGGTCGACGACGACGGCGTGTTGCAGCTCGGCCACGTCGCCATCCGCACCGGCGTCGGCGCATCGGGCATCGCGGGCTGGACGCTGGGTGATGTGGCCGGCCGCGCCGACAGCTCGACTGATTCCGAGCCCGACGCCGCCGCTGCGCATCCGAACGGCTCGCTGCTGCTCGACCACCTCGTGGTCATGACCGACGATCCCGAGCGCACGATCGAGAGCTATGCGCAGCTCGGGCTCGAGGTCCGGCGGATCCGCGACCTCGGGAACGGCAAGTCGCAGACGTTCTTCCGGGCGGGTGAGGTGGTGATCGAGGTCGTCGGCCCGGTCGGCCGCGGTGACGGCGACGGGGGAGAACGGATGTGGGGACTTTCGCCCACGGTCGCCGATCTCGATGCGTGTGCGCGCCTCCTCGGCGACCGGCTCGGACAGATCAAGGACGCGACCCAACCCGGGCGCAAGATCGCGACGCTGCGACACGAGGCGTGTGGTCTGACGATTCCCGTTGCGTTCATGTCGCCCGAGCCGGATCGTTCGGCGCGGTGACGCCTCCGCAAAAGGAGATGGAGCCCGTCCCCGACGACTGGGAACGCGCGCTCGCGATCGTGGCCCATCCCGACGACATGGAATACGGCGCCGCGGGCGCGGTCGCGCATTGGACCGCGCGTGGGAAGCGGGTGACGTATCTCCTCGTGACGCGGGGCGAGACGGGCATCGACGCGCTCGACCCCCACGAATGTGCGCGCGTGCGCGAGGCGGAGGAGCGCGCGAGCGCCGCGATTGTGGGCGTCGACACAGTCGAATTCCTCGATCACGCCGACGGGCTGATCGAGTACGGACTGCCCTTGCGCGCCGACCTTGCCCTCGCGATCCGCCGGCACCGACCGGAGGTCATCGTCACCCTGAACCACCGCGAGACCTGGGGCGGCGGCCGACTCAACATGGCCGACCATCGTCACGTCGGACTCGCGGCGCTCGACGCGGCCCGGGACGCGGCCAACCGGTGGCTGTTCCGTCCGCCGGACGGGCCGGACGCGTGGTCGGGAACGCGGTTCGCGCTCATCGCCGGATCGCCGGACGCATCACACTTCGTCGACGTGTCGGACGACCTCGAGCGTGCGATCGCGTCGCTCGAGGCCCACGCGCGCTATCTCGAGCACGTCGGGACCGACGCCCGAGAGCTCCTCACGTCGATTGCCGAGCAGGTCGGAAAATCGTCCGGAGTGCGGTACGCGACCTCGTTCGAGCTCGTGTCCTTGTGAGCGCGGCATTGGTGAGTGCGGCATTGGTGAGGCGGCATTGGTGAGCGGGTCGCGTTGAGTGGTGTGCTGGTCGGGGCGATCGTCGGGCTCGCAGTCGGCGGGTGGCTCTCCCTCTCGGTTGCCCGTGCCGATGCGCGCAAACGGGCGTCCGGTGCCCGGGTCGGGCGGGAGTACAAGTCGTCGCTTGTCATCGTGCCGGTTCTGCTCGCGCTCCTCGGCGGACTCGCCGGTGCACTGATCGCCCGCTGACGCGCCCACGCGCGCGAGGATGCCCGGATGCCTCTCGGACTCGTCCACTTCGACCCGGCCTCCTTCCCGCCCGAGGCCATGCCGTGCCTCCGGTGCGGCGCCGAGACGATGATGCGGTTCGCCGGGCCGTGCCCGGCGTGCGCGCAGGAGCTGCGGGCCAAGTTCGCGGGCGAGGCGCGCGAGGTCGAGGGCGCGGCGTACGTGCCCAAGATGAACGTCACGCCGAACGCGGTCGCATCGAAGGACGACTGAGTCGCAGCGGTAGATTTGGCCCGTGCCCACGACCGCTCGGGTAGCTGCCGATCTCTACGCGGTGCTCGGCGTCGACCCCACGGCGAGCGGCGACGAGGTCGCCCGTGCGTACCGCGCCCGGGCCAAGCAGCTCCACCCCGATACCAGCGACGATCCGCTGGCACCCGACCGGTTCAACGAGCTTGTCGATGCCTACGGCGTGCTCGCGAACCATCGCACCCGGCGTGAGTACGACCAGTCGCGGGCGGCCGGACCACGAACCTCGTCGTCGCACTCGGACTCGGGGGCGCGCATCGCGCCCGGCGCGGCCGTGCCCAAGCGTTGGACGCGCCGGCGCGCGTTGACCGCGATCGTCGGGGGTGCGCTGGTCACGGTGCTCGGTGTGAGCGCCGCGGTCCTCACCTGGCAGGTGCACCAGACCGACGCCTCTCGTCACGCGCGCTTCCAGCCCGTGGACGCGAGGCGCGTCGCCGACAACCAGATCATGTTCGTGGCGCGGGACGGCCGCATCGTGCGCACCCCGGAGCCCTCCCTCCACGGTGAGGGCAACGGGCTCGGACCGACGGTGCGCGTGCGGTACGACCCCGCGAACCCGACCCATGTGATCGTCGACTCGAGCACGTTGGGGCGCGACATCACGTTCGCGATCGTCGCGTTGAAGCTTCTCATCGGCGGCCCGGTGTTCATCGTGCTGGGTGCGCGCCGGTTGCGCGCTACAGACGCTCGATGATGGTGACGTTCGCCTGGCCTCCACCCTCGCACATCGTCTGCAGCCCGTAGCGGCCGCCGGTGCGCTCCAGCTCGTGGAGCAGCGTGGTCATGAGGCGCGCGCCGGTGGCACCGAGCGGGTGACCGAGCGCGATCGCACCGCCGTTGACGTTGACCTTTGCCGGGTCGGCGCCGGTCTCCTTCTGCCAGGCGATGACGACGGACGCGAACGCCTCGTTGATCTCGACGAGATCGATGTCGTCGAGACCCATACCCGACTTCGCCAGCGCGTGCGCGGTGGCGGGGATGGGGGCGGTGAGCATCCATATCGGGTCGGCCCCGCGCACGGAGAGATGGTGGATACGCGCCCGGGGCGTCAGGCCGTGTGTGCGGACCGCAGCGGCACTCGCGATCAACATCGCGGCTGACGCATCGGAGAGCTGCGACGCCATCGCCGCGGTGAGCCGTCCACCTTCGACGAGCGTCGGAAGGGAACGGATCTTCTCGAGGTTCGGCTCGCGCGGTCCCTCATCGACCGTTGCATCGGCGAGCGGGACGATCTCCTTGTCGAAGCGGCCCTCGGCTCGAGCTCGGAGCGCCCGCTCGTGCGACTCGATGGCGTAGGCCTCCATGTCGTCGCGAGAGATATTCCATTTCTCGGCGATCATCTCCGCGCTGTGGAACTGTGACACTTCCTGGGTGCCGTAGCGCGCTTCCCAACCCGGCGATCCACGGAACGGATTCGCGAAGCCGTACTGCTCGCCCGCCAGCATCGCCGCACTGATCGGGATCGAGCTCATGTTCTGCACGCCGCCCGCGACGATCAGGTCGGCCGTCCCGGACATGACGCCCTGCGCCGCAAAGTGAACGGCTTGTTGTGACGAGCCGCACTGGCGGTCGACGGTCGTGCCGGGAACCTCGTCGGGCAGGCCGGCGACCAGCCAACACGTGCGCGCGATGTCGCCCGCCTGCGGGCCGATGGTGTCGACGCAGCCGAACACGACGTCGTCGACCGCGGCGGGATCGACGTCGACGCGATCGAACAGCGCGCGGATCGAATGAGCACCGAGATCGGCGGGATGAACCTTCGCGAGGCCGCCGTTGCGCTTCCCGACCGGACTGCGCACCGCGTCGATGATGTAGGCCTCGTTCATCGCCGCATGCTAAAGGATCGTCCCGCCGACCCGGTCGAGGTGCAGGCGCCGGTCGCCCTTGCTACGGCTCAGCGCCCACGCCCGTTTCATGTAGAGGTGCAGGTCGTATTCGGTCGTGTAGCCGATCGCACCATGGCATTGCAGCGCAGCCCTGGCGGTGGTGAGCGCAGCTTCGTCGGCTTTCGCTTTCGCCATGCTCGCGTGTACGGGATCGAGGGTCGCGGCGGCGCGGTACACCAGCGGGCGGGCGAACTCGAGCGCCATGCGCGCGTTCGCGAGGTGGTGTTTGACCGCTTGGAATGATCCGATGGGCACGCCGAACTGGCGACGTTCCTTCGTGTAGTCGGCGGTCAGGTCGAGCATGCGTTGCGCGAGACCGCACTGTTGTGCGGCCGCGCCCACGACGGCGCGGTCGAAGGCGGCGGCGAGCGCGGCACCGTCGACCGGGGCCGGAGTGCCGCGCACTTCGAACAGCCGGCGGGAGCCGTCGACCGAGGGACGGCTGACCAGCTCGACCGCGTCGCGCTCGAAACGTCCGAGCGCGGTGACGATGACGTCGGCGGTATCCGCCCAGGGGACGAAAGTGTGATCGGCGGTGACCGTGACGTCGGTCCGCTCGAGGAACGGTACGCCGAACGCGGCCGTTTCGACTATGGGTTCCGGGACGGCGTAGCGACCCGTGGCTTCGAGGATCAGCACGAGGTCGACCATCGTCAGGCCGAGTCCACCGTGCTCCTCGGTCGCGAGCATCCCTACGACGCCCATGTCGACGAGCTTCTCCCAGAGTCCCGGAATGCGCCCCGTCTCGTTGCCCCAGGCGGCCCGGACGTGCGCGGGCGTGCACTCGTTGTCGAGGAGCTCCTGCACGGCGTTCCGGAACGCGAGCTGCTCGTCGTCGAAGGCGAAGCGCATCGGTCAGCGCCTCGGCAATCCGAGGACGCGCTCGGCGATCACGTTGCGCTGAATCTCGTTCGTGCCCGCGTAGATGGGGCCCGCGAGCGCGAACTCGTAGCCCTTCATCCACGTCGCGGTGTCGCCGTCGAGCAGCTCGGCATGGTCGCGCAACAGCTCGAGCGCGAGTTCGTGCAGGCGAACGTCGAGCTCCGACCAGAAGACCTTCGTCATCGACGACTCCGCACCGGCGTTGATGCCTTCGACGGCGCGGGTCACGGTCCAGAACGTCTGCCAGCGATAGGCCTCGGCGTCGATGTACGCGGCGACGACGCGGTCGTGCAGGCCGGAATTCTCGCCGTGCGCGCGGTAAAGGTCGATGAGGCGTTGCGCGGTTGCCAGGAAGCGGCCGGGGGAGCGCAGCGTGAGGCCGCGTTCCGAGCCGGTGGTTGCCATCGCGACGGCCCAGCCCTGGTTCGGTTCGCCCAGCACGTCGGCGTGGGGCACGAACACGTCGTCGAAGAACACCTCTGCGAAGCCTTCGTCGCCGTCCAGGCGTTCTACACCGCGCACGGTGACACCGGTGCGGGCGAGGTCGACGAGGAAGTACGTGAGACCGTGATGGCGTCCTGCGTCGGGATCGCTGCGGAACAGACCGAAGAGGTGCGTGCAGAACGCGCCGCGGGTCGTCCATGTCTTCTGCCCGTTGAGCCGCCATCCGCCGTCGACCTTGGTGGCGCGACTCTGGATGCCGGCGAGGTCGCTGCCCGCGTTCGGCTCGGACCAACCCTGGCACCAGGTCTGCTCGCCCGAGGCCATCTTGATCAGGATGCGCGCTTGCTGTTCCGCCGTTCCGAACTCGAAGATCGTCGG